>JAITCK010000049.1 GCA_031283115.1 Cellulomonadaceae bacterium
AGTGGTGCTCGATTTGGAGCATCGTGGCCTGCCTTTCAACCGGATGCCCGATGGCCGCATTGACCAGCGCAAGTTTGGCGGCCACACCCGCGACCACGGCAAAGCCCCCGTGCAGCGGGCCTGCTACGCCGCCGACCGTACCGGCCACATGATTTTGCAAACCCTGTTCCAGAGTTGCATCAAGCAGGGGGTCGAGTTTTTCAACGAGTTCTACGTGCTCGACCTGCTGACCACCGGGTCCGACGACGGCGCGGCTACTGCTGGCGTTTCTGACCTTGACAGCACGCCCGCCACCAACGATGCGCCTACCTCCAGCGGCGAGGTGACGGCGACAGGCGTTGTCGCCTACGACCTGGCTACCGGTGAGATTCACGTATTCCGCGCCAAGTCGGTCATCTTCTGCACGGGCGGGGCTGGCAAGGTTTTCAAAACGACCTCCAACGCCCACACCCTGACCGGCGACGGCATGGCCCTGGCCTACCGGCGCGGCATCCCCCTAGAAGACATGGAGTTTTTCCAGTTCCATCCCACCGGCCTTTACGGCCTAGGCATCCTGCTGTCAGAGGCAGCCCGCGGTGAGGGCGGTATCCTGCGCAACGCCAGCGGCCAAGCCTTCATGGCCAACTACGCCCCCACCATCAAAGACCTAGCCCCCCGCGACATTGTGGCCAGGGCTATCGCCTCTGAGGTGCGGGCCGGGCGCGGCTGCGGCCCCAACAAGGATTACGTTCACCTGGACATCACCCACCTGCCGCGTGACGTCATCGACGCCAAACTGCCCGACATCACCGAGTTTGCCCGCACCTACCTGGGCATAGAGCCCTACACCGACCCGGTGCCCACCTACCCCACAGCCCATTACACGATGGGCGGTATTCCGACGACGGTTCGCGGCGAAGTGCTCAGCGACAGCCACACTGTGGTGCGCGGCCTCTACGCAGCCGGGGAGTGCGCCTGCGTGTCCGTGCACGGCGCCAACCGTCTAGGCACCAACTCCCTGCTCGACACGGTGGTGTTCGGGCGCCGGGCCGGGCAGGCGGCAGCCGAATACGCTCTGGCACAGCCGGACGCCCCCGTTGAACCTGCTGCCCGTGACGGATTCGGTGCCGCCACCGATGTTGCCGCCAGCCTGGATGACATGCGCACCCGCAGCGGCGGGGAACCTGTCGCCGAGCTGCGCAAGGCCTTGCAACAGACCATGGACACCAACGCCGCCGTCTTCCGTACCGACGAATCACTGCGCCAAGCGTCATCGGACATTCGAGACCTGCGTCAGCGGTATGCGAAAGCCAGCATCACTGACAAAGGCCGCATCTACAACACCGACCTGCTAGAAGCCATCGAACTGGGCTTCCTGCTCGACATCGCTGAGGTGGCCGTCCTGGCCGCGCGAGGCCGCCGCGAATCCCGGGGAGGCCACTACCGCGAGGACTACCCCAGCCGTGATGACGTCAACTACCTCCACCACACGATGGCCTACCGTCGGCCCTTAGACGCAACAGATGAAGTGGACGGGCAGATCCCCGGCTTCTTCGACCAGGTGGAGCAGATGGACGGCTACAAGGTAGTGATCGGCTCCAAGCCGGTGACCATGGCCGGCTACCAGCCGATGGAGAGGACCTACTGATGACCGAGTTTGATGTCACCCTCCGTGTCCGCCGGTTCAGCCCCGAAGGCGACGCCACAGGCGAGCGCCCCGGTCAAGCCTACTGGCAGGACTTTCGCTTGCAGGCCCGCCCCACCGACCGCATCCTTGACGCTCTGGCCCGCATCAAAGGCGAACAAGACGGCACACTGACCTACCGGCGATCCTGCGGGCACGGCATCTGCGGGTCCGATGCCATGCGCATCAACGGACGCAACCGCCTAGCCTGCACCACCCTGCTCAAAGACCTCAACCCGGCCAAACCCATCACCATCGAACCCATCAAAGGGCTGCCACTGGTCAAAGACCTGGTAGTAAACATGGAACCCTTCTTCGCGGCCTACCGGGAAGTGTCACCATTCTTAGTGACCCACGGCAACCCGCCCACCCGTGAACGTCTGCAAACCCCCGCCCAGCACGCCCGCTTCGAAGAAACCACCAAATGTATTCTGTGTGCCGCCTGCACCACCAGTTGTCCGGTGTTCTGGAATGACGGCCAATATTTTGGCCCGCAAGCCATTGTGGGCGCTCACCGGTTTATCTTCGACTCCCGCGATGAGGCGGCAGGCCAGCGGCTAGACATTCTCAACGACAACGAAGGCGTGTGGCGGTGCCGCACCACCTTCAACTGCACTGACGCCTGCCCGCGCGGCATTGAAGTCACCAACGTCATCCGTGAAGTCAAAGCCGCCACCATCACCCGCGCCCTGTAGGCGGTGCCCTGTAACGTGCCCTGTAACGTGCACTGGGTGCGGTAGGCGCCTTGCGGGCGATTGTCGGCTTTGGCCTGCGGAAAGGCAAGGTTCGTGATGGGATGGGGGTATGGAGGATGAGACAACGGCAGACTTGGGGCATCCCAGCACCTTGAAAGAACTCGACCTGCACATTGCGCAGGCGGCAGCAGACATCAACAATGTGCTCATCACATTCCGGCGTGACCTGCATCAGCACCCGGAGATCGCTCACGGCGAGTTTCGCACCACAGCCAAGATTTTTGAACGCCTCACCTCCATCGGCCTGTCACCCGTGCGTCTAGACGGCACTGGCCTGGTCTGTGACCTTGGCCCTTCACGGGATGCAGAAGGGAAAACAGTACCCAGGGTTGGCTTACGGGCCGACCTGGACGCCCTACCCATCCCCGACTCTTGCGGTGAAGAATGGGAGTCAGAAACCCCCGGCCTGGCTCACGCCTGCGGGCATGACGTTCACGCCACCGTGCTGTTGGGGGCCGCCTACGTGCTGCAACGCCTAGACGCGCAAGGTCTGCTCACCCTGCCGGTGCGACTCATCTTCCAACCTGCCGAAGAAATCATGCCCGGTGGCGCCCACAACATTATCGAAGCCAAAGCCTTAGAAGGGCTTGATTCCGTGGTGGCCCTGCACTGCGAACCTAAACTGGATGTAGGGCAGATCGCCACCCGTATCGGCCCTATCACGTCGGCGGCAGACTCCCTGTCCGTCACCGTGTCATCCAAAGGCGGGCACACGTCCCGCCCCCACCTGACCGGCGACGTGATCTACGCGCTGGGGGAGATCATCACGCAGGTGCCCGGCGTGCTGGGGCGCAGGCTTGACCCACGATGGGGAGTCAACCTCACCTGGGGTCTAGTGCGGGCCGGAGACAGCCACAACGCTATCCCGTCATCGGGCACGGTGAGCGGAACCCTGCGCTGCCTGGACTCACAGGCCTGGGAGAAAGCCGCCAATATTCTTGATGAGGCCATTGAGCAGGTGGCAGCCCCCTACGCCGTCGATGTCACCTTCAGCCACGTGCGCGGCGTACCCCCTGTCGACAATGACCCAGACATCACCACCCGCATGGAAGAAGCAGCACGGGCCGTAGTGGGCCGCAAAAACCTTATTCATGCGCCGCAATCCCTGGGTGGGGAAGACTTTGGCTGGTACCTCACCAAAGTGCGCGGCACCCTGGCCCGCCTGGGCACCAGGACTCCGGGGGGTAAAAGTTTCGACCTCCACCAGGGCGACCTTGTCATTGACGAGAGGGCCATCGAGATTGGTGTGCGCCTGCTGGCCGGAGTTGCGATCCGGTCACAGGCCGGGCAGTGAGTGACAGGTTTCATCCACGAACAGGCGCCGAGGGGGCTGATCGGGGAAGATGGTGGTGCAGGGCTGCGCCAAGCCGATTCAGGCATCGTCTGACCTCACCGCGACGGTGGCGCAGGAGCCGCACAGAACACGCTTGATGGATTTAGGAGAGACATTGTGAGTAGAACACGGATGTTGGCTGCCCGCTGTACCGCCCTAGCAGCCATTGTCGCACTGGCCCTGTCAGCCTGCGGCCAAGCCCCTGACGAGGCAGGCCCAGGCGCCTCGCCCGGCGCGGGCGATTCCAGCCCGGTAACCTTCGGCAACTTTTTGCCCTGCATCGTCTCTGACCAGGGCGGATTCGACGACCGATCCTTCAATCAACTGTCCTTCGAAGGCCTCACGGCAGCAGCCGAAGAACTCGGCACCGACATGCGATCCGTCCAATCCAACTCTCAAGACCAGATCGCCCCCAACCTGGCCTCCCTGATCGACCAGAACTGCACCCTCATCACGTCGGTGGGCTTCCAGTTGACCCCAGCCACCGTCGAAGCAGCAGGAAACAACCCGGACATTCACTTCCTGCTCATTGACGACCAGCCCGACCCAGCCGTCGACAACATCAAACCCATCCTCTACGACACCGCCCAGGCAGCCTTCCTGGCCGGATACCTGGCTGCAGGCTTCAGCCAGGCAGGCAAGGTGGGCACCTTCGGCGGCATGAACTTCCCCACCGTCACCATCTTCATGTACGGCTTCAAGCAGGGCGTGGAACGCTACAACCAAGACAACGGCGCCAACGTTGAAGTTGTCGGCTGCACCAACGACGACTGCACTGACGGCTCCTTCACCGGAGGCTTCGAAGCCAACGCCACCGCCCAAACCCTGGCCCGCAATATCATCGACCAGGGCGTTGACGTGATCCTTCCCGTCGGAGGCCCCATCTACCAGTCGGCCTTGGCAGCCATCAAGGATGCGGGCCGTGACATCGCCCTCATCGGGGTAGACGCCGACCTCTTCCAAACCGACCCGGCCACGCAAGACTTTGTGCTCACCTCCATCGAAAAGCGTATGGACGTGTCCGTCAAAGACGTTGTTGTTGCTGCCGGTCAAGGAAACTTCGACTCGACGCCCTACATTGGCACCCTGGAAAA
>JAITCK010000075.1 GCA_031283115.1 Cellulomonadaceae bacterium
CCCGGACGTCGTCTTTGTGTCGCGGGCCGTGCGCACCCAACAGACCTGGCAACTCGTATCGAAGCCTGGCGGTGTCAGCGCGCACGAAGTCGATTACGTGGATGACCTCTATGAGTCGACGGTCAGCACCGTCACGTCTTTAGTGCGCGGCGTTGACGATTACGCCCACACGGTGATGGTTGTCGGGCATGAACCGACGATGGCGGCGGCAGCAGAGTTCCTTGCCGGTCAAGGGTCAGATGCGGCAGCCTTTTCGCAAGTACGCATCGGCATCCCTACCGGCTCTTACATTGTGTTGGAGTCTGATGCCGCCTGGGCGGACTGGAACCGACGGACAGCCCGCCTACTGAGCGTCCAACGCCCCGGCGACACCATGCCCAAAGCAATGGGCTAGTTGTCACCACAAAGAACCGCTTCGCAAAAGAAGTCAAACAAAAACGCTGACGGCCTGCCAGGATTCATTTCCTGTGCAGGCCGTCAGCGTTTACAGTCAGGCCGGTCGGTGTCCCGACATTAGTTGACGGTGGTTCCCTTAGGAACAACGGTGATGCCAGATTCGGTGACGGTGAAGCCGCGGGCGCGATCTTCATTGTGGTCGAGGCCAACCCGGGCCCGCTCACCGATAATGACGTTCTTGTCGACGACGGCGCGGTGAACTTGGGCGTGCCGGTGAACCTGCACGTTGTCCATGAGCACGGAGTCGGTGACGGTAGCCCAAGAGTGCAGGCGCACGCCGGGGGACAGGACTGACCCGGCAACCGTCGCGCCCGACACAACCACGCCGGGGGAGACGATGGAGTCGGCGGCGTGGCCTAGGCGGCCAGGGCCAGCGTGAACGAACTTGGCTGGGGGCAAGCCGATGTAACCGGTGTACACGGGCCATTCGTCGTTGTACAGGTTGAACATGGGTTGGACGGCGATGAGATCCTTGTTGGCTTCAAAGTAGCTGTCCATGGTGCCCACATCACGCCAGTAGTCACGGTCGCGGTCGGTGGAGCCGGGCACGTCGTTGCGGATGAAGTCGTAGACGCCAGCCTCGCCCTTGTTGACGAAGGCGGGGATGATGTCGCCGCCCATGTCGTGACGGGAGTCAGGGTTGGCGGCGTCCTCGGTGACGGCTTCAACCAGGGCGTCGGCGTCAAAGACGTAGTTACCCATGGAAGCGAGAACTTCTTGCGGGGAGTCGGGCAGGCCCACCGGGTTGGTGGGCTTCTCCAAGAACTCGCGGATGCGGGTGGGATCTTCCGGCTGCACGTCGATGACACCGAACTGGTCGGCCAGGGAGATGGGCTGGCGGATAGCGGCGACGGTGGCGCGGGCACCGGATTCGATGTGGGCGGTCACCATCTGGGAGAAGTCCATGCGGTAGACGTGGTCGGCACCCACCACAACAACAATGTCGGGGCGTTCGTCGTCAATAATGTTGAGGCACTGGTAGATAGCGTCGGCAGACCCGAGATACCAGTGTTTGCCTACACGCTGCTGGGCGGGAACACTGGACACGTGGTTGCCCAGCAGGGGGCTCATCCGCCAGGTCTTGGAGATGTGGCGGTCAAGGGAGTGGGACTTGTACTGGGTGAGCACGATGACGCGCAGGTAGCCAGAGTTGATGACGTTCGACAGGGCGAAGTCGATGAGACGGTAGATGCCGCCAAAAGGAACGGCGGGCTTGGCGCGGTGTGCCGTCAGCGGCATCAGACGCTTGCCTTCACCGCCGGCAAGAACGATAGCGAGGACACGAGGTTGAGAGGCCATGCAATGAACATTAGGCCGCGTAGCGCTATCTCGCTTCTCGTTGCCGCGTCACGTGCCATTTACGGGCGGCAAGGGTCGCTACCATTTTGCTGTGACTTACGACGCACCCGCCCAGACCCCTGCCACTTCTACCGACGGAACATCGGTCGCTGCCAGCCAGCGTCTCACCGTTGACCTGCTGACCCGCGAGTTCCCGCCCTTCGTGTACGGCGGCGCGGGCGTTCACGTAGCCGAGCTTTCTGCCGTGCTGCGCCCCCACGCTGACGTGCGCGTTCGCGCCTTTGACGGCCCCCGTGACGCTGAGGCGCAAGCCCGCGGCGTGTTCGGCTACAACGTGCCCGCCGAGTTGAAAGACGCCAACGCCGCCCTGTCTACCTTGGGCGTTGACTTGCAGATGGCCAACGATGTGGCTGGCGCCGACATCGTCCACTCCCACACCTGGTACGCCAATATGGGCGGCCACTTGGCTTCCCTGCTGCACGGGATTCCTCATATTATTTCTGCCCACTCACTTGAACCCTTGCGTCCCTGGAAGGCCGAGCAGTTGGGCGGCGGCTATGCCGTGTCGTCGTGGGCTGAAAAAACTGCCTACCTGGGTGCGGCTGGCATCATCGCCGTGTCGGGCGGTATGCGTGACGACATTCTGCGCTGCTACCCCGATCTTGACCCGGCCAAGGTGCATGTTGTTCACAACGGCATCGACCTGTCCGGTTGGGTGCGCCCCGCCGCTGGCGACCCTGCCGCTGCGGCGACGGTGGCCCGTCTGGGCATCAACCCTGACCAGCAGGCTGTCGTCTTTGTTGGCCGTATCACCCGCCAGAAGGGCCTGCCGTACTTGGTGCGGGCCATGGAAATGCTGCCCCGCGACGTACAAGTCATCTTGTGTGCTGGTGCGCCGGACACCCCGGAGATCATGGAGGAGGTGCGTGGCCTGGTTGCTGACCTGCGGGCTAAGCGCGGCTCAACTGGCGAGGGCGACGATGCGGGCGTTATTTGGATTGAAGAGATGCTGCCCCGCGAGGAACTTGTCGCCGTGCTGGCTGCCTCTACCGTGTTTGTCTGCCCGTCTGTCTACGAGCCCTTGGGCATCGTCAACTTGGAAGCCATGGCCGTTGACCTTCCCGTGGTCGCATCGGCTACCGGTGGTATTCCCGAGGTTGTCGATGACGGTGTGACAGGCCGCCTGGTGCCTATTGAGCAGGTGACCGACGGGACGGGCACACCTATTGACCCGGATAAGTTTGTTGCCGACTTTGGCCAGGCTGTGCTTGACGTGCTGGCCGACCCGGCCCGGGCTGCTGAAATGGGCCGGGCTGGCCGCAAGCGTGCCGAAGACCACTTCTCTTGGGAGTCCATCGCTGAGCGCACCATGACCGTCTACCGCAAGGTCCTTGCCAGTCTCTGACGCAGTCTGCTTCGAGGGCCGGGTGACTGAAACCAGTCGCCCGGCCCTTTGTTGTGTCTGGCGCTCTTGCGGGGGCGGCTGTGTCCGCTGTCGCCCCATTCAGCGGCGGAAAAGTGTGAGCCAGGCCATAGATACCGTTTTCCGTTGCCTCTGAAACCCTTTTTCAAACATCCAGCGCCAGAAACGATCGAAACGCGCCGAAACCGTTTCAGCGTTATCGAAACCGGTTCATACTTGAGGAGCAGTCAGCAAACGGTTTCAACGAAGACATCAGGAGCACGAAATGTTCGAGGCAATCAACACCTCCGCAGCCCGCCGCTTCATCCTTGCCGCCGCCGCCATCGCTACCACCCTTGGTATCGCCACCCCTGCCGCCGCAGCCGTTGAAACCTCCGCCGTCTCCACTGTTGCCACCGTCGCAACCGTCGCCCGTCAAGTCGAAACCGACGAGTTCGCTGGCCACCTCCCCGCATACGCCGCAGCAGCCAACCGCACCGCTGACCAGGCCGCACAGACCGCCCAGGCTGACGAAGAAGCCGCTCGCATCGCCGAGACCGCCGCAGCCGCTGCTACCGCAGACGCCGCACAGAACGCCTCCACCGAATCCGCCGCCTCTGACGTTCTCAGTTACGTCATCGCCAACTCTGGTGGCCAGGAAGCCGTGGATGCTTGCACCGGCGGCCTCACCTCGATGGACTCCGTTGCCAGCTGGATCGGCAAG
>JAITCK010000129.1 GCA_031283115.1 Cellulomonadaceae bacterium
TATTCGACCGACGATCTTGCGGCAGTGAGCGCCCTGGCCGACAGTCAGCAGGTGGCTGACCTGCTGCAAGCCAGCCGCGACCTGGTTGACCACACTATCCGCACCGTGACCATCCCCAGCTTCATTGCTGGTGGCCGTTTGCACTTGGGCTTGGTCAGCGTTGAGGATCTCCGAGGGATCGGCAACTAGCCGACAGTTAGTCGTCGAACTAGCTAGTCGTCAAGGTCGGGTTGGTCGTACTCGGCTTTGATGAGCAGAACGGGCGCGGAAGCGTCCAGCAGGATGCGCTGGGTGGTGGTGCCGGTGACGTAGGTACCTTGGCTGGATCGTTTGCGCACACCCAACACAATGAGGGTGGCGTCGATGTCGTCGGCCAGGTCGAGGATGGCGTCGGAAGGTTCAGTGTGCTCGTCACGGAAGGTGACTGTTGGCGCGTCAACAGATTCGGGCAGGTTGTCCAGGGGGCCTGCCAGTTCCGACGGGAACTCGGCGCCCGGGTTGAGCACCAGCACGGACAAGGGAAGGCGCCGTCGGGAGGCTTCAGCGACCCCGGCTTCGAGGGCGGCCCGTCCGTGGGGGGAAGCATTGCAGGCAACGAGAACCGTCATGCACCCTACTGTCCCACATTTGCCCGCTTTACGGGTGTCTCTGTCTTCTGCCGCGCTCGCGTGACGCCCTCCTGCAGCCGGGCAGCACAAACTTTTGACGACGCTGCGGCGGGCATTGGCTGACGTGTTGGTGAACTTTCGGTGACGGCTCGGAGACGCGCGGCGCGCCACGCCCGACCTCGGGGGAGGCAGTTCTAGCGTGACTGGTGGCAGGCAACCGCCGCCGCTCAGTGCGAAGGGAGCACCGTCGTGGCCCAGCCCTCGACTTCACAACACAACAGTGAATACCAGCAGGAAACCGTCCCTCTGGGCGCAGAAAACCGCAGAACTTACGTGCTTGACACGTCTGTGCTGCTCAGTGACCCGCGCGCTTTATACCGGTTTGATGAACATGACGTCGTTCTCCCTGTCGTCGTACTGGTGGAGTTGGAGGCCAAACGCCACCATCCTGACCTGGGATATTTTGCACGCCAAGCCTTGCGCATCCTCGATGACTTGCGCCTGCGCAACGGCGGCCTGGACACCCCCATCCCCATGTCGGATGCGGGCGGCACCCTGCGGGTCGAACTCAACCACATCGACCCTGCCGTACTACCTGCCGGTTTCCGCCTGGGTGACAACGACACCAAGATTCTTGCCGTGGCCGCCAATCTGGCCGCCGAGGGTCGCAAGGTCTGTGTCATTTCTAAAGACCTGCCCATGCGCATCAAAGCGTCAGCAGTGGGCTTGGATGCTGAAGAGTATCGCGCCGAAATGGCTGTTGATGCCGGCTGGACTGGCATGACCTCCATCGACGTGTCTGACGAACAGATGAGCACCTTCTGGGAGTCAGAAGAAATCGCTATCGCCGACCTGGACGCCAGCGTGGTGGATGCGGCAGCCCCCCTGCTTGTCCATACCGGCTGCGTCATCCATTCCCCGCGCGGCTCAGCCTTGGGCCGGGTTACTGCCGACGCGAAGATCAAACTGGTGCGCGGCGACCAGGAAGCCTTCGGGGTTCATGGCCGGTCGGCTGAACAGCGGGTCGCCATTGACCTGCTGCTGGACGATTCAGTGGGCATCGTCTCCCTGGGTGGTAAGGCGGGAACCGGTAAGTCGGCTCTGGCTCTGTGCGCAGGCCTGGAAGCCGTGCTGGAGAAGCGGCTCCACCGCCGCATCATCGTTTTCCGTCCCCTCTACGCTGTGGGCGGTCAAGAACTCGGCTACCTGCCCGGCAACGAGAACGAGAAGATGGGGCCCTGGGGCCAGGCAGTCTTCGACACCCTGTCATCGGTAGTGTCGCCGGAGGTCATTGACGAGGTTGTCGAACGTGACTTGCTGGAAGTGTTGCCCCTGACCCACATTCGCGGGCGGTCTCTCCATGACGCCTTTGTCATTGTTGATGAGGCTCAGTCGCTGGAACGCAACGTGCTGCTCACCGTCCTGTCGCGCGTGGGTCAAAATTCTCGCGTCATCCTCACCCACGATGTCGCCCAGCGGGACAACCTGCGGGTGGGCCGCTACGACGGTATCGCCGCTGTTATCGAGAAACTCAAGGGCCACGACCTGTTCGCGCACGTCACTTTGGTACGACCTGAACGGTCGCCCATCGCCGCCCTAGTCACCGACATGCTGGAATCTCTCGACCTCTAGCGCCCGATGACGTGATTGCCTGACGGACGGTCGTTGGGCATAGCCTGTCAGGCACGGCCTGACAGTCCCTCGAAGCCCGCCACCTGTTACGCCTGGTGGCGGGCTTCGACGTGCCAGGGGGTTGGCCCTCTGCCTTCCCTTGTCCCGCTACGGCTCTCGTTGCCGTGCTCTAGCCGTGCTCGACAGTGTCGCCAACGTTGCCGATGACCTGAACCAGGTGGACTCGGCCCGTGGACAGGTCGTATTCGGTGCCGACAATCGCCATGCTGCCGTCGGCGATGCGGTCACGCAGGGCCACCGAATAACTGTGCAGCATCTTGACGGTGTGCCGCACATGTTCGGTGCGCAGTAGGGATTCGTTGTACAGGTTCTCTTCCGGTTCCCCGCGTTTACGGGCGGCAGCAGTAATGCGGGCCACTGACGGCATCACCCGGTCAACAACGGTGCGGACAAAACCGGGGGCTTCTTCTCCGGTGGCCAGGGTGTGCGCGGTAGCGGCAATAGCCCCGCAACTTTCATGGCCTAACACCACCACCAGGGAGGCACCCAAAATGACTGTCCCGTATTCGATGGTTCCCAGCACGGACGGATCCAGCACATGTCCGGCATTACGCACCACAAACACGTCGCCCAAGCCCTGATCGAAGACGATTTCGGCGGGCACCCGTGAGTCGGAGCAGCCGAACACCACCGAGTGCGGGTGCTGTGAGGGGGCCAGTTCGTCGCGGCGTTTAGCTCCCTGCCGGGGGTGGGCGGGGGTGTCGTCAACAAAACGCCGGTTGCCGTCACGCAGGGCAGTCCAAGAACTTGTTGGTGACCGCGGCTCATTGACCCTGGGGGAGGGGTCAGCGGGGGCGGGGATGGTCGGGACGTATGGCCCTGTCATGCCCCCATTATCCCTGCTGGTTGCCGATAGGCCACCGCTGAACCGTCTGACGGTTAGCCGGGCTGGGTCATCAGCATGACGTCGAGCAGGGCGTCAAGGTCGTCGTCGGTGATGTCGCCTCGATCCACATAGCCTAGGTCGATGACGGCGTCACGGATGGTGGTGTTTTGGGCGATGGCGTGCTTGGCGATGGCGGCGGCCGCCTCATAGCCGATCACCCGGCCTAGGGGGGTGACGATGGACGGTGACGACTGCGCGTAGGCCAGGCACTGGTTCACGTTGGCCGTGATTCCGGCTACGCAACGCTGGGCCAGCAGGCGGCTGGCATTGGCTAGCAGGCGGATAGATTCGAGGGTGGCCTGCGCAATGACAGGAATCTGCACGTTGAGTTCAAAGGCCCCGCTGGCGCCCGCCCAAGCCACTGTGGCGTCGTTTCCGATGACGCGGGCACACACCATGAGCACGGCCTCGGGGATGACCGGGTTGACCTTGCCGGGCATGATGGACGAGCCGGGTTGCAGGTCAGGCAGGTGGATTTCACCCAGACCGGTGGTGGGGCCTGATGCCATCCAACGCAGGTCGTTACAGATTTTTGTCAACGACACGGCAATGGTTTTCAGTACGCCCCCTAACTCGACTAGGGCGTCGCGGGCGCCCTGAGCCTCAAAATGGTCGTGGGCTTCGATGATGGGCAGGTCGGTCTGGCTGGCCAGCAGTTCGATCACCCGCTGGGGGAATCCTCGCGGCGTGTTGATGCCCGTGCCTACCGCCGTGCCACCCAGCGGAACTTCTGCCACGCGGGGCAGGGCGTCTGTGAGGCGTTCAATGCCGTGGCTGATGGCGGCCGCATAGCCGCCGAACTCCTGGCCTAAGGTTACGGGCGTGGCATCCATGAGGTGGGTGCGCCCCGACTTCACCACCTTGGCGTATTCGATGGATTTGCTGGCCAGAGCTTCAAACAGTTGGCTCAGGGCGGGAATGAGCAGGTTTTCTATGCCGTCTGCCGCTGCGACATGCACAGAGGTGGGGAACACGTCATTTGAACTTTGCGAGGCGTTGACGTGGTCGTTGGGGTGGACGGTGACGGGGCTGCCTTCTGCGGCTAAAGCCCGGGTGGCCAGGGTGGCCAGCACCTCGTTGATGTTCATGTTGGACGACGTGCCACTGCCGGTCTGGTACACGTCTACGGGGAAATGCTGGTCAAGGCCGCCCGCAATCACCTGGTCGGCAGCTTCCACAATGGCTTGGGCGATATTGCTGGGCAGCACGTCAAGTTCCGCGTTGGCCAGGGCGGCCGCTTTTTTCACCTGGGCTAGGGCGGCAATGTGTGACCGTTCTAGCTGTTGCCCGGAGATGGGGAAGTTGTCGACGGCCCGCTGGGTTTGCGCAGCGTAGAGGGCGCTGGCAGGGACGTTGACTTCGCCCATCGTGTCCCGTTCTACCCGCCACTGCGGGGAGTTCGGGGCGCAATCGGATGCAGTGTCCCGTTCGATGTGGTGGTTCATCAGGCGTCCTCTTCTTGCATGATGGTTGCCGGTGTTGCAGCGGTGGCGGCGTCGAACTTTTGGCGGGCGGCTCCCAGCCAGTCGGCGCAGCGGGCGGCCAGGGCTTCGCCGTATTCCCACAGGGCCAGGGAGGATTCTAGGGATTCGCTACCGGCTTCTAACTGTTTGACTGTCCATTCCAGGCCGTCGCGGGCTTTTTCGTAGCCCAGGCTGGAAGGGTCTGGCAGGTTGGCGGGCAGGGCGTCACTGACGGTGGGGGTGGCGGAGGTGGGGGTGGGGTTGTGCGGGGGCATGGTTTCTCGTTTCCGGTGGGCGCTGTGCGGCTGGTCGATGATGGAGTGTCAGTGTGAGGTGGGGGTTAGGCGTCGATGTCGTCGATGGTGCTGTAGAAGGATCCTGCGGCGAGTCTGACGTGGACTTGGTCGCCGGGGTCGATGTCGTTGACGCCGCGTACCAGTTGGCCTTCGTCGTTGTGGACGACGGCGTATCCGCGGGCCAGGGTTGTTGCCGGGGACAGGGCCCGCACTTGGGCGGCTAGGGCGCCCGTTTCGCCGGTGGCTCGTAGTAGGGCGGCGTCGATTAGGTGGCGGGCTCGCGTGATGGCGGCGTTCACGGCGATGACGTGCGCGTCAAGCATGGTGGCCGGGTTGGCCAGGACGGGGCGGTCACGTAGGGCTTCGATGGTGCGCGCCTCGCGGTCGATGAGTCCGGTCAGGCTGGCCCGTAGCCGCCGTCGGGCATCGTCAACGCGGGCGTGCTGTTCGCTGACGTCGGGCACGATGCGTTTGGCGGCGTCGGTGGGGGTGGAGGCGCGCAGGTCGGCTACGTAGTCGAGCAGGGGGTTGTCTTGCTCATGCCCGATGGCGGACACCAGGGGGGTGGTACAGGCTGCGGCTGCCCGTACCAGGGATTCGTCGCTGAAGGGGAGCAGGTCTTCCATGGCCCCGCCACCGCGGGCAATGACGATGACGTCTACGTCCGGGTTGGCGTCGAGGTTGGTCATGGCGGCGGTGACGTCTCGGACGGCGCTGGCCCCCTGGACGGCCACTTCACGCACGTCGAAGCGGACGCCCGGCCAGCGCAGTTGAGCGTTACGCATGACGTCATGTTTGGCGTCAGAGTTCCGGCCTGTCACTAG
>JAITCK010000169.1 GCA_031283115.1 Cellulomonadaceae bacterium
TGCCAGCGGACTCGTTCAATTCATTCCAAGTCTCCATGGGGAGATTCTCCTTCCACCACGACCACAAGTCGCGGCATCACACCGAACCCCCTCTTACACAAAAATCCTGACAGTCCCGACCGAGGGCCGGGTGACCATGGCCCGTGCGCAGGCGACGCGCTGCTGCTGGCCGCCAGACAGTTGGGCTGGCTTGTGGTCGAGCCGGTCTCCCAGGCCAACGGCCTCAATAACTCGGGCCAGGTGGGCCTGGTCGACGGGCTGGCGGGCGATGTCCAGCGGCAGGGTGATGTTTTCCAGGGCCGTCAGGGTGGGTACCAGGTTGAAGGCCTGGAAGATGAAGCCGAGGTTGATGCGGCGCAGTTTGGTCAGGCGGCGCTCGTCTAGGTCGCTGACCCGGTGGCCGTCAACGATGACGGTGCCGCTGGTGGGCTTGTCCAGCCCGGCCATGCAGTGCATGAGGGTCGATTTGCCAGACCCAGACGGCCCCATGATGGCGGTCAGTTCTCCGCGGGCGAAGTCCACGGACACCCCGGCCAGCGCGTGAACAGCGGTTTCTCCTTTCCCGTAGGTCTTGACCAACTCGCGGGCTATCGCAATGGGTGTGGGGCGGGGCGTACTCATGGTGGTGCTTCCTCTCGATGGTCTTCGGTGACCGGCGTGGGCGCGTTACCCATGGAAGGCCGATGACCCCATACTTCCCGGCCCAGACCACGCAGGGCATCGGGGACTCCCCCGAAAGGTACCCTGGCTTGCCCCTGAAAAGTCCCACCTTGGCCCATTACACTTGCTGCGATGCCTTCGCCTGTTTTTGTTTCTGTTCCCAAGGCCCAGCCTGGAGACCGGGTTGCGGTGTTGTCACCGGCTTTCGCCGCTCCAGGGGCTTTTCCGGCAGTTCACTGCCAGGCCATGCGGCGCCTGACGGAGGTCACCGGCCTGGTTTCGGTCGAATATCCGACGACGCGGCTTCTGGGAGCCAGCCCCGAGGCCCGCGCCGCCGACATCACTGCTGCCTTTGCCGACCCGACCATCAAAGGCGTCATCGCTACCGTTGGCGGGGACGATCAAATCACTGTCATCCCCCACCTCGACGCAGGCGTCATCGCCGCCAACCCCAAGCCTTTTGTCGGCTATTCCGACAACCTCAACCTCCACAACTTCCTGTGGGGCCTGGGGGTGCGCTCTTTCTATGGCGGATCGACGCAGGTGCACCTCGGCGCTGGGCCATCTGTCGACGCTATCCACGCGCAGTCGCTGCGGGCCGCCCTGCTTGACGGCGGCATCGTCCAGTTGACAGAGCCTGGCGAGTCGGAGGATTACGGTGTCGACTGGGCCGACCCGCGCGCTCTGACGGACTTCGGCACCCGCGAAGCCACCGAGCCGTGGACCTGGGCAGGGCCTGCCACTCTCGCTGAGGGCCGCACCTGGGGCGGCTGCATCGAGGTCATCGACCAGCTTGCCCTGGCCGACCTTCTGCCCTCCCCCGCCCAGCTCGAAGGCGGCATCCTGCTGCTGGAAACCAGCGAAACCCTGTCGCCAACCGACCTGGTGATGCGGTGGGTGCGCGGCCTAGGTCAACGTGGCCTGCTGGAGGCCGTCGCCGGAGTCTGCGTCGCCCGTCCGCCGGTCACCGCCCTGGGCCAGCCTGTCCCACCCGCCAACGAACGTGCCCGCCTCCGCGAAGCCCAACACGACGTCATTATTGAGCAGGTGGCCCGCTACAACCCTGACGCCGTCGTCTGCGTTGGCGTGCCCTTCGGCCACACCCGCCCGCAGTGGATTGTCCCCCACGGCGGCATCATGCGCTTGGACGGCGCCGCACGCACCGTCACCGCCACCTACTCCTGACGCGAATTTTTGAACATCGACGTGAATGTCGATGCAGCAACCACGAGAACGTCGACACACGACCGCAAACGCACGAAAGCCTCGGGTGCGTGCTTTCACACGCCCCGAGGCTCGCGCTCCGTCCGGCTGGCCCGGCCACCGTCATGGGGGCACCGTCTACTCTTGCCGTCACAAGAAACGGCTGCCAGACACACCTGCCGCCCGATCACCCGGCTGCGCTGTCCGTTTCCGGGGTCACGCGCCGTGCTCTCGCACTGGCTAGGCCGCCCGCCGCTACCGCGTGGCCTCGCGGTAGTCCCCCACCCGGAACGAATCCAGACGGCTTCATGGGGAAGCAGGTCTTCCCGCAGCCCCTGTCAAGACCAGGGCTTTAGCAGGCTCCACGGTTTTACCGCTCGAACCGCCTTGCAGGCCGTTGCCCCTTGCGGCGCAACAAGGAGAACACTACGGGAACCCATCACCCCTCAAATCCAGTAAGCGCGGTATGCGCGAAAGGTTGGCGGAAAAAGTCGCCGCTACTGCGTTAATGCAGGTCACCTCCATCAACCTTTGACGTGACGATGGGGCATCACCGCCAGAAGCCCCCGCCGGGCGGGCGGCCAACCCGCGCCAACTGGTGTGTGCACCCGGCGCAAGCACCCGGCGCTCATATAGCCTCAATAACGCTCACCACACACACCCGACACCGGACGAATGAGGTTGCATCGTGGGTCTTATCCAAGCAGTAGTAGGCGCAATCGGCGGCACCCTGGCCGACCAGTGGCTCGACTTTTACACCGTGCCCGCAGGCATCGCACCAACAACAGCCATCACCGCCGCCGTGCCCAGCGGCCAGAACGCCGGCCGTGGCGCCAACACCAGCGGCTCTGACGGCGTCATCTCCAACGGCTCGAAGATTCTTGTCCCTGAAGGCTACGGTCTCATCCTCATGCAGGACGGCGCCATCACCGGCTTTGCTGCCGAGGCGGGCGGATACATCTGGGATTCTGAAGCCCAAGATTCGCAGTCCATTTTCGCTGGCAACGGCATTGTCAGTCCCCTGATCAAAACGTCGTGGGAACGCTTCAAGTTTGGTGGCCGCCCATCGGCCCAGCAGCGGGCCTTCTTTGTCAGCCTCAAAGAACTCCCCAACAACCGTTTTGGCACCCAGTCAGAAATCTATTGGGACGACGCCTACATGAACGCCCAGGTGGGAGCCGTCACACGGGGTACCTACACGCTGAAAATCATCGACCCCATTCTGTTTGTCAAAAACTTTGTGCCCGCCACCTACCTGCAACCCGGTACCGCCTTCGACTTCACCGACGTCAACAATGACGCGGCAACACAACTCTTCAACGAAGTTGTGGGGTCGCTGGCGCAAGCCTTCTCCATCTACACCAACGACGTGACCAAGCGGAACCGGATGAACCAGATTCAATCCGACTCCGTAGGCTTTGGACAGTCCCTCGCTCAGGCCGTTGAAACCAACTACCAGTGGGCTGGCGACCGCGGCCTTCACATCGTCAAAACGGCCATCATTGCCATCGAATACGACGAGGCCACCCGCGAACTACTCAAGAACGTTCAGCGGGCCGATGCCCTGTCCGGTTCACGCGGCAACGCCAACCTGCAAGCCTCCGTGGCCCAAGGTATGCAGTCTGCTGGCGAGAATGCCGGTGCTGGCGGCATGTTCGGTATGGGCATGGCGGCAGGCAGTATCGGTCTGGGCGGCCTGCAACAGCCCGTGGCTGGCGCTGCTGTCCCGGCAGCAGCCGCACCTGCTGCACCCGCAGCCCCGGCAACAGAGGCTGCACCGGCTACCGCTCCCGCCGACGACCCGGTAGCCAAACTGTCCAAGTTCAAAGAAATGTTGGATTCCGGGCTCATCACCCAGGCCGACTATGACGCCGCCAAGGCTAAGGCTCTCGGGCTGTAAATCCGATGGCATCACAACCAGGTGCGCCCATCCCACCCGGCTGGTATCCCGACGGCGCCACTGCCGGGATACTGCGCTGGTGGGATGGCGCAGCGTGGACAGCCCACACCCAGCCTGCCCGACAAGATCAGCCTGAGCAGCCTGAGCAGGCTGGGGCGGATGGACGCGCTGGGGAAGGCACGCCAACTGGGCATCCTGCCGCCCAGACCGAACCTGAGCTGCCAGCGGGCGTCCCAGCGGAATCCCTCGCAGACGGCAGTTCATCAACCGACGGCCCGTCGGTCATCGACACCGAAAACGTCTCCGCCCAGCAGGGGGTTGACCGGTGTCCACGCTGCGGCTCCACCGACATTCAGTTACGCATCGACACCGGCATGTTGGTGTGCGCCTTCTGTCGGCACGAATGGTCGGAAGCCACGGTTGAAGATGAG
>JAITCK010000174.1 GCA_031283115.1 Cellulomonadaceae bacterium
CGGGTCAATGAGTTCGATAACCCGGTTGGTGTCGATGCCGCGCGGCAACGGGAGTTGGACGATGAAGCCGGTGCAGGCCGGGTCGGCATTGAGGTCGCGGACGGCCTGCTCAATCTGGGCCTGGCTGGCATCGGCGGGCAGGTCAACGCGGATGGATTCGATGCCCACTTCCGCGCAGTCGCGGTGCTTGCCCGCCACATACCACTGGGAGCCGGGGTCGTCACCCACCAGCAGGGTGCCCAGGCCGGGCGTGATGCCGCGCTGGCGCAGGGTCGACACCCGCTGGGCAAGTTCCGCCTTGATGGCAGCAGCGGTCGCCTTGCCGTCTAAGACCTGCGCCGTCATCAGTACTGTTCCAGGTTGGGATAGAGCGGGAAGTCGGCGGTCAGGGCAGTGACGCGGGCGCGCAGGGCGTCTACATCGGCGGCCTGGCCGTCGCGCAAGGCGGTGGCGATGATGTCGGCTACCTCGGTGAACTCTGTGTCCCCAAACCCGCGGGTGGCCAGGGCAGGCGTGCCGATGCGCAGGCCGGAGGTGACGCGGGGCGGGCGCGGATCGAAGGGGATGGAGTTGCGATTGACGGTCACGCCGACAGCGTGCAGCAAGTCTTCCGCCTGCTGACCGTCCAGGGCGGAGTTGCGTAGGTCAACGAGAACCAAATGAACGTCGGTTCCGCCGGTCAGCACGTCGACGCCCGCCTGCTGCAACTCAGCAGAATGTAGGCGATCAGCAATAATCTGGGCGCCGCGCAGGGTGCGTTCTTGCCGGTCGCGGAAGCCGTCAGAGGCGGCAATCTTGAAGGCAGTCGCCTTAGCGGCAATAACATGCATGAGTGGCCCGCCCTGCTGACCTGGGAACACAGCAGAGTCAATCTTTTTGGCCCACTGGTCTTTGGCCAGGATGAAGCCAGACCTTGGACCCCCAATAGTCTTGTGAACCGTCGATGACACAACATCGGCGCAGGGCACAGGTGAGGGGTGCAACCCAGCCGCCACCAAACCAGCAAAGTGGGCCATGTCCACCCACAACTTGGCACCCACCTCATCGGCAATCTGCCGGAAGGCGGCGAAGTCCAGGTGGCGGGGGTAGGCCGACCAGCCGGCGATGATGACCTCAGGTCGGTGGGCCAGGGCGGCCTCACGTACCGCTTCCATGTCGATGCGGTAGGTCTGCGGATCCACCCCGTAAGAAGCGACATCGTAGAGGCGGCCCGAGAAGTTGATTTTCATGCCGTGGGTCAGGTGACCACCGTGGGCCAGTTCCAAGCCCAGTATCCTGTCCCCCGGCTGGGCCAGGGCGTGCAACACGGCGGCGTTGGCTTGCGCGCCAGCATGGGGCTGAACGTTGGCGTGGTCGGCGCCAAAGAGAGCCTTGGCCCGGGCGATAGCCAGATTTTCGGCAATATCCACCTGCTCGCAGCCGCCGTAATAGCGGCGCCCCGGATAGCCTTCCGCATACTTGTTAGTCAACACCGAACCTTGCGCTTGCAGCACGGCAGTGGGAACAAAGTTCTCCGACGCAATCATTTCCAGGGTGTCGCGCTGACGGGCAAGTTCTCCATCCAGCACGGCAGCAATCTCAGGGTCAACGTCAGCAAGGGAACCGGTCAGTAACGGGTCAGGCGTATGCGCAGTCACAAGGGGTAAGTCTATGACACGAGGTTCAACGGACATGACGCTTTGCAAACACGACACGGCCGCCGCTGTCAGCCAGTGATTGGTCTGACAGCGGCGGCCATCGTGCATCATGTGTGATAGTTGCGTCAGCCTAGGGCGGCGCGGCGTTTGCTCACAATGTCGATGGCGACCGCAGCCAACAACACCAAACCCTTGATGGTCTGCTGCCAGGCCGAGTCAACGGCAAGAATAGACAAGCCCATGTTGAGCACACCCATGATGAGTGCGCCGATCATGGCACCAGAAATCTTGCCGACACCACCCTGGACGGCAGTACCACCGATGAAGCAGGCGGCGATGGCGTCCAACTCGAAGTTTTGACCGGCCGCAGCCACACCAGCACCGGCACGGGCCGTCGTGGCGATGGCAGCAACTGCAGCAAGCAGCCCCATGTTGATGAAGATTTGGAAGTCGGTACGCTTGGTGTTGACGCCCGAAAGAATGGCGGCGTTTCGGTTACCACCCACGGCGTACACGTGACGGCCAAACCTGGTTCGGTTGAGCACAAAGGTGAAAATGAGCACCAGGGCGCCAACGATGACAAGGATGACGGGGGTGCCGCCGCGGGACAAGGACAGCCAGAAGGCCACCACCCCGATGAGTACCGCCATGACGGCGAGTTTGGCGACAAAGAGACCGAAGGCTTCGACACTCAGACCGTGGGCCACCAGGGAGCGGCGGGCGCGAACTTGTGAAAAGGCCAGGCCTGCAATGGCGATCAAGCCAATGACGATGGTCAGCACATCGGAGTTGCCTGCAAAGCCCAGGAAGTTGGGCAGTGACCCGCCACCGATCTGGTTGAAGGTGGAGGGCAGCGGGGCAACCGTCTGGCCAACCAGCACAATGGCCAGACCACGGAAGATCAACATGCCGGCCAGGGTCACGATGAAGGCTGGGATGCCAACGTAGGCCACCCAGAAACCCTGCCACATGCCCACGAGGGCGCCAATGATGAGGGCCATGAGAATAGCCAGGGGAACAGGCCAGCCCCACTGGTTCATGGCGATGGCTGTCAGGCCGCCGATGAAGGCGACCACAGACCCTACCGACAGGTCGATGTGGCCAGCCACAATCACTGCAACCATACCGATGGCGAGGATCATCACGTAGGCGTTCTGCATCACAAGAGCTGCCAGGTTGTTGGGGTCCAGCAGGCGGCCCCCGGTCATGGACTGGAAGAGCAGAACGATAATGATGAGTGCGGCCACGATGCCGTATTGGCGCAGGTTGCGCCCGAGAGAATCACGCAGGGCGTTCATCGCAGGTTTCCTTCCGTGGTCGCCTGCGCCGATGCCTGGGCGGGGACCGTGATCTGTGGGGTGTCGTTGTGGTGATGCTGTGTGCGGGTGGGGTTCATCGTCATGTAACGCATGAGTTCTTCTTGCGTGGCCCGTTCGCGTGGAACTTCACCGGTGATGTGGCCCTCGTTGACTGTGTAGATGCGGTCGCAGGTGCCGATGAGTTCGGGCAGTTCGGAGGAGATGACGATGATCGCCTTGCCTTGGTCGGCAAGTTGATTCATGATCGAGTAGATCTCGTATTTGGCGCCGATGTCGATGCCTCGGGTGGGCTCGTCAAGGATGAGCACGTCCGGGTCGGTGTTGACCCATTTGGACAGCACTACTTTTTGCTGGTTACCGCCAGAGAGTTTGCCGGTGACGGACTCAACGGAGGGGGCTTTGATGCGGAAGTCTTGCCGGTATTTTTCGGCGATGACTTCTTCAGCGCCGGGGCGCACCACGCCCAGCCAGTTGGACACTTTGCCCAGCGCGGAGGCTGAAATGTTGGTGCGGATGGTTTGAATGAGGTTGAGGCCGAGAGCCTTGCGGTCTTCGGTGGTGTAGGCGATCCCGTTTCTGATGGCGTCGCCAACATTGCGGATGGTGATTTCTTGGCCGTTTTTGTAGACGCGGCCGGAAATATTCGACCCGTAACTGCGACCGAACAGGCTCATCGCCATTTCGGTTCGCCCAGCACCCATGAGTCCTGCCAGGCCGACAATCTCGCCCTTGCGCACGGCAATGTTGGCGTGATCGACGATGACCCGTTCGGTGTCGATGGGGTGGTGGACTGTCCAGTCTTCGAGCCGGAGTGCTTCGTGACCGATGCGGGGTTGACGCTCGGGGAAACGGTTGTCCAACGGTCGCCCCACCATGCCGCGGATGATGCGGTCTTCGGTGACGGCTTCGCCGCCAGAGTCGTTGCTGGCGTGGAAGTCGAGGGTTTCGATGGTTTGACCGTCACGAATGATGGTGACGCGGTCGGAGATGGCCTCAATCTCGTTGAGTTTGTGGCTGATGATGATGGCTGTCATGCCTTGCCTGCGGAACTCGCGGATGAGGTCGAGCAGGTGGGCGGAGTCTTCGTCGTTGAGCGCGGCGGTTGGCTCGTCGAGGATGAGCAGGTCAACGTTTTTGCTCAGCGCCTTAGCGATTTCAACCAGTTGCTGTTTACCCACGCCGATGTCGAGTGGGGTGAGGTCGGGGTTGTCGTTGAGGCCTACGCGCTGCAGCAGGCGTGCCGCTTCTGCCCGCGTTTTATGCCAGTTGACTAGCCCTTTGGGGCCTTGCTCATTGCCGAGGAAAATGTTCTCAGCCAGGGAGAGACGCGGCACCAGGGCAAGTTCTTGATGGATGATGACGATGCCAGCGGCTTCAGAATCGCGGATTCCTTTGAACTCCACGACCTTGCCGTTGTAAAGAATGTCGCCTGTGTAACTGCCGTGCGGGTAAACGCCCGACAGCACTTTCATCAGGGTGGATTTTCCGGCGCCGTTTTCGCCGCAAATGGCGTGCACTTCGCCTCGGCGCACGTCGAGACTGACGTGTTGCAGCGCTTTGACGCCAGGAAACTCTTTGCCGATATCGCGCATCTGCAAAATGAGATCGTCGGTCTGCTCGACCATGTTGTCCTCTTCTGTCGCTACTTCACGGTAGGGGTGGGGTGCAGGCGGGGCGCCTGCCGGTGTTTGTCACAGACGCCCCGCCTGTCCACTTGTGCTGATTAGTTCAGGCCGTGCAGTTGGTTAGCCTGAATGAAGCCGGAGTCGATGAGTTGGCCCTGGATTTCATCGCGGACGATGACCTGGGGGGTGATCAGGAAGGTGGGAACCACCTTGACCCCGTTGTTGTAGGTTTCGGTGTCGTTGACGTCCACGGTTTGGCCGTTGACGATCTGGTCAACCATCGTGGCTACCTGGGCGCCGAGCGAGCGGGTGTCTTTCCACACGGTCATGGCTTGGAGGCCGTCGATCATGTTTTGCACGTTGGCAACGTCGGCGTCTTGTCCGGTGATGATGGGCCAGCTGTCACCGGCGGAGTATCCGGCGCTTTGCAGGGCTTGGGCGATACCGATGGCGAGGGAGTCGTTGGGCGACAGGACAACATCAACGGTTTTGCCGTCGGTGTAGAAGGAGTTGAGGCGGGTTTCCATCTCGTCTTGCGCGGTCTGTGAGGACCAGCCTTGGATGCCGATTTGGGTCCACTGGTCGAGGCTGGCGGGAACGTTGCCCGAGGGGCTGACGAGTTGGCCGGAGGTGAAGTACTGCTCGAGCACGCCCCAGGCGCCTGCGAAGAAGAAGCGGGCGTTGTTGTCGTCGGGCGAACCGGCGAAGAGTTCAATGTTGAACGGGCCTGCGCCTTCGTCGAGGTTGAGGCTGTCACGGATGAACTCGCCTTGCATTTGACCGACGAGTTCGTTGTCGAAGGTGGCGTAGTAGTCGACGTTGGGCGTTCTGTTGATGAGTCGGTCGTAGGCGACGACGGTGACGCCTGCGTCGGCTGCGCTTTGGAGCACGGGCGATAGGGCGGTACCGTCGATGGCGGCGATGACCAGAACATCGGCGCCGTCGTTGATCATGTTTTGCAGTTGCGAGATCTGCTGGTCGACACGGTTGTCTGCGAACTGCAGGGAGGTGGCAAAGCCCTTGTCTTGCAGTAGGGATTCGAGGTGTTCGCCGTCGTTGTTCCAGCGTTCGAGTGACCGCGTGGGCATGGAGATGCCGATGAGGTTGTCGGAGCTTGTGCTGTCGCCTCCGCTGTTGCCGCCACGTTCGGCGGCGCAGGCGCCGAGGCTGATGATGGACAAGCCTGCGGCCGCTACGGCGACCAGTTTCTTCCAGGACTTCACTGTCATTCCTTTGTCTTCGTCGAGATGAGGTGATGTGAAACCGGCAGGGTGCCCGTGATGGTGGGGGCTTGCTTTCTTTCTCCCGTCCGGCTTGCGTTAGAGAATCTATCTCAACCTACGACGGCCTCCATCGACTTGGCGCATTATGTTCGACTCTCAAACTCAAAGTGATCGCTTGGGGCACCCATCAATCTGCCACAGTCCGCCACAACGCCGCCAACACCTCGCAATAGCCCGCTCGGACGTACACTCTCTGACGTGGCCACCAACCCTGCCCCCGGCTCGCAGAGTTCACTACGCGAAGCAAACAGAAGCCGCATCATCGAATCTGTCACCCGTTTCGGTGGACTCACCCAAATCGAACTCGCCCAAGCCACCGGGCTATCCACCGCCACCGTCTCCACCATCGTCAAAGAACTCGTCTCCGCCTCAGTGCTTGAAACAAGCACCACCACCCGTTCCGGCCGTCGCGCACTCCACGTCACTCTGGCCCGGCAAGCAGGACTCGTCGCCGGACTCCACATTTCCCTGCGCACTCTGACCGTCGCTATCGCCGACATGACAGGAACCATCCAAGCCGAACAAACCCTCCCCCTGCCCGCAGACCACCGCCCCGACACCACCTGCGACCGGGCAGCCCTACTCATCATCGACCTACTCGACCACCTTGACGCCAGCATCAACGAAATGACCTGCATTGGCATCGGCATCGGTGCCCCCATCGACCCTGATCGTGGCATCCCCGCCGTCAGCGGAATCCTGCACGGCTGGGATGACATCGCACCCGCTGACATCATCGGCAGGCGTCTATCTACCCCCACAGTCATCGAAAACGCCACCGCCCTCGCCGCCCTCGCTGAACACCACAGTGGCGCGGCCCGCGGATTCGACGACGTTCTCTACGTGCGACTCGGAGCCACCACCTCAGCAGGCATCCTCATCAACGGAAGCATCTACTGCGGACACTCGGGAAGCGCCGGGGCGCTGGGGCATGTCCAAATCAACCCGACAGGCCCCATCTGTCGTTGCGGCAACCGTGGCTGCCTCGACACCGAAATCGGCGCGGACGCCCTC
>JAITCK010000001.1 GCA_031283115.1 Cellulomonadaceae bacterium
ATCGGTTCGTTTAGCGACAACCAGGTGGGTGTCCGCGAAGGCTGCCACTTGGGCCAGGTGGGTGACCACAATAACCTGGGTGGTGTGGGCCAGCTGGGCCAGGCGACGCCCCACCTCGACGGCAGCCTGCCCGCCCACGCCCGCGTCGACTTCATCGAACACGAAGGTGGGCAGCAACCCTGCCGATCCGATGGTTTCAGCCGCCCCAGGCTTCTGCCGTGTAACCGTCGGGTTGGTTGCCCGCTGCGCCAGCGCCACCTCAATAGCCAGCATGATGCGGCTGAGTTCACCACCGGACGCCCCCTTGCCGAGTGGCCGGGCGGGGGCTCCAGGGTGGGCCACCAGGGTGAAGGCCACGGCGTCGGCGCCGCTAGGCCCAGGTTCGACAGGTTCGACTGCCACCTGCATGGATGCCCCGGTCATGGCCAGTCCAGCCAGTTCTGCCGTCACGGCTGCCGCCAGGTCACGGGCTGCCGTAATGCGGCCTTGCGTCACTGCGGCCCCCCACTGAGCAACCGATGCGTCAAGGGCGGCGATGCGGGAGACCAGGCTGGCCCGGCGATCCCCCGTGTCGTCAAGGTCGAGCAGGCGCAGGCCTGCATCGGATGCCCAGGCCAACACATCGTCGATGGTTTCGCCGCTGGTTCGAGTCAGTGCGGTCAGTTGGGCTAGGCGGGCGTGTGCGGCTTCTAGGGCGGCCGGGTCGGCGCTGAGTCCGTCCACGTAGGCGGCAAGTTCAGACCCGATGTCCGCAATGGCGTATCCGGCGTCGGTCAGGCGGGTGGACAGGTCGGCCAGGGCGGGGTCGTCGTGGGCGGCAGCGGCGATTTCACGGCGGGCCGTCTCCACTAGCGCGACGGCAGGTGCGCTCGCAGCCACATCGTCCGATTCTCCCGCTAACGCCTGGTGGGCTGTGGTTGCGGCCACCCGCAAGGCTTCGATGTTGCCTAGCCGGGAGGTGAGGGCTTGCAGGTCGGCGTCTTCGCCGGGCTGGGGGGCGACCCGCTCAATGTGGTCGAGGCGGGCCCGCAGCAGGTCGGCTTCACGTGCGCGTTCACTGGCGCGGGCGTCCAGGTCGGCCAGGTCGGCTTGTACGGCTGCCCGGTCAGTCCAAGCCTTCCTGTAATTGTCAAGGCTGGCGGCATGGGCTGGGCCGGCAAAAGTGTCGAGGGCGTCACGCTGCTTGTTGGCGGTGCGCAGACGCAACTGGTCGGCCTGCCCGTGCACGGTGATGAGGTCGTCGGCGATGTCGGCAAGCACGGCTGCCGGCACAGACCGCCCGCCTAGGTGGGCCCGCGACCGGCCTGCGGACACGGTACGCAACACCACTAGGCTGCCGTCGTCGTCAAGTTGCCCCCCGGCGTCTTCCACCCGGGCGACAAGGTCAGGCCGGTCGGCCACCATCCAGCGGCCTTCTGCAGCCGCAGTGTCGGCTCCCACCCGGATAGCGGCGGCATCAGCTTTTCCCCCGCAGATGAGGGACAGGCCGTTGAGGAGCATCGTTTTCCCGGCTCCTGTTTCGCCGGTGATGACAGACAGGCCTGGGCCAAATCGGATGTCTGCCTGGGCGATAACGCCCAGGTTGTCGATGACTAACTCATCGAGCATGTCACCCTCCCCTGCCGGTCGCGGCAGCCGCCTGTGCGGTCTCGGCTGCTTCACGCCATCCGATGACGGGGAGGGAAAACTTGGACACCAGCCTGTCGGTGAAGGGGGCCGCAGACAGGCGGGCGAACCGCAGGGGGCGGGGGCCGATACGCACGTCCACGACAGACCCGACAGGTAGGTCGATGGTGCGCCGTCCATCACAGGCCAGCACGGCAGGCAGGGGCGACCGGTCAAGCACGGTGACCCTGAAAGTTGATGTGGGGCCGATAACCAGCGGGCGGGCGAAGAGGGCGTGCGCGGCTAAGGGAACCAGCAGCAGGCCTTCCAGGTTGGGCCACATGATGGGGCCGCCAGCAGAGAAGGCGTGGGCTGTGGAACCGGTGGAGGTAGCAACGATGACGCCATCGCAGCCGAAACTTGACAGGGGGCGTTCATCCACTTCGATGCCCACTTCGATCAGGCGTTGACGCACATCTTTTTCGATGGTGGCTTCGTTGAGGGCCCAGTCGGTGATTTCTTCGAATACTTGCCCGTCCCCCATATGTCCGACGGGCCGTCGGACGGTGACGTGGGCGACGGTGCGTTCTTCGACCGTGTAGTCGTGGGCGGCGATGCGGCCCACGACGGCATGCAAGTTTTTACGTTCGGATTCGGCAAGAAAACCCACATGCCCCAGGTTGACGCCCAGGATGGGAACCTGGGTTCCATAGGTGAGTTCAGCGGCTCGCAGAATCGACCCGTCTCCGCCCAGCACCATCACTAGTTCGGCGTCGCTAACGTTGGCGTGAATGTGGTCGACTGTGGCCTTGTCACCGAAACTGCGGGCGTCATCGTCATTGTGCAGGTGGGGGGTGAATCCGGCGCTGGTCAGTTCGGCGACGGCGTCGTCGAGGGCGGCGACAGCGGCGGGGTTGCCGCCGTGGGTGACGATGAGAACCTTGCGTGTCGTCATGGTGTCTGCACGCCCCCTGTCTCCTGCTGCATACTGCTCACTGCACTAGGTTCCCACGCAACCGCCTGCTCGACCTGGTCGGTGACGTTTCCCGGCGTGCCGTGGCGGCTCAGGTGAATAAAGAACTCGCGGTTGCCTGACGGGCCGGGCAGCAGGCTAGGCAGCACGTTCATGCAGGTGAGTCCGGCGTTTGCTGCCGCGTCAATGACGGTAAGTATGGCCTGTTTGCGCAGTTCGGGGTCGCGGACAACGCCACCTGAACCCAGCCGGTCACGCCCCACCTCAAATTGGGGTTTGACCAGCAATAGCGCCTGACCTGCAGGCGGCATGGCGGCGGCAACAGGCCCAACAATCAAGGTCAACGAGATGAAAGACAGGTCCGCGACGATGAGGGCGGGCTGGCTGTTCGGGCAGTCGGGCAGATCAGCGAGACCAGCAAGGTCGGTGAGACCGGCCCGGGTGAGACCTCGGACGTTGAATCCTTCGATGACGGTAACGCGCTGGTCAGCCCGGAGACGGTCGATGAGCTGGTCGTGGCCTACGTCAAGAGCGATGACCCGGCTGGCGCCCCGCCGCAGCAGCACATCAGTGAACCCGCCCGTAGAAGCACCTAAGTCGAGGCAGGTTGCACCGTTGATGAGGGCGGCCACAGCAGGGAGGGCGTCAAGGGCGCCGATGAGTTTGTGGGCGGCCCGTGAGGCGTAACCGTCATCGCCGGGATGAGGTGCGACAAGGATGGCGGCGTCTGGGGTGGCAGGCTGAGACGGCTTGCTGGCAGGCTTCCCGTCAACCGTGACGCGGCCAGCAGCGATCAACTGCTTGGCCTGATCGCGGGATCGGGCCAAGCCTTGCTGCACCAGCAGAGCGTCAAGCCGGGTAGGCATCGGCATCCTCATCGGTGTCGTGGGCGATGCTGGGAGGGGCGTCGTGAGGGGCGGTCTTGTCAGGGATGGCGCTGTCGGGATCGGTGCTGTCGAGGCGGGAGCGCAAGGCGTCGTGGAGGGCTTCGAAGTGGCTGACATGCTGGCTCAGGGGCAGGTCAGGCAGGGCGGCTGCTTCACGGATGGGGTTGTTGTCGGTCATTGTCAGGCCGTGAACTGTGGAAGGGTCGATTCGTCTAGGGTGTGACCAGCGTCGGCGGCCTCCCAGGCTGCCGCACAGGCGGCCCGTACCGCGTTGATGCCCTGGGGCCCCTGCCGGTCAAGTTCCAGGCGGCCAGCGGTGACGCGGGCTGCGCGCCCTTCCACCTGCCACCAGCCGTCGCCAGTTTTGACGGGCGCGGGCTGAGGTTCAGCAAGGACACGCAGGTCAGCGCCTACGTAGTGGGGGCGCATTGTCGGGTTGGCGAGTATGTCATCCCGCGCCGACGACACCCCCGTGAGCACGTGCAGTCCGGCGAATCCGGCAGACCGGGCACCGGCCAGGTCGGTGTCGAGGCGGTCGCCGATGACTAGCGGGTTGGCTGCTCCGGCCCGGGCCACAGCCAGTTCGTACATGGCTGGGCCGGGTTTGCCGGAGTTGGCAGGCGCCACCCCGGTGGCGGCTTGGACGGCAGCGGCAAGGGCACCGTTGCCGGGGGCATAGCCGCGGGTCTGCGGCAGGGACATGTCCAGGTTGGAGGCGACAAACCAGGCTCCGGCAGCCACAGCGTAGGCGGCTTCTGCCAGGTGGGTCCAGGCGACAGTTGGCGCGAAGCCTTGCGCTACAGCGTCGGGTGTGTCATCTGCCGACGTAACAACGGTGAATCCTTCCGCTTTGACGGCTGTGATGAGGCCAGCCCCGCCAACAACCAGCACCTTTGCCCCCGGTTCCAGGCGGGTGCGCAGCAGGGCCGCGCAGGCCTGGGCGGACGTTACCACCTCCTGCGGTTGGGTGGGAATGTCCAGGCTGGTCAACTGGTTGGCCACATCGTCGGGTACGCGGGAGGCGTTGTTGGTGACGAAGGTGAGCCGCAGCCCTGCCGCCCGGGCGGCAGTCAGGCCGTCGGCGGCGTGGGCGATGGGGAGAGCACCTTGGTAGGTGACGCCGTCCAGGTCGACGAGGGCGAGGTCGTAGCAACTGGCCAGCGGCTTGTCCGTGCCCAGCAGTCCAGCGGCTTTCAGATCGGCGACTGTCAGGCTGACGGTCACTGAGCAGCCTCCTGCGCCTGGTCAGCAGCAGTGGGGTCGACGGTAGTGTGGTCGGCAGCGCTGTTGTCGCCGGTCTCGCTGCTAGCGCTTTCGACTTCGCTGGCCTTGTCCTCCGCGCCGTCGCTGTCCGATGCAACCTCGCTCACGTTGTCCGGCCCGGCTTCGCCGTCATTGTCCGACGCGGCGTGTTCGGCTTCTTGTTGTGCAGCGTCTGCGGCGTCGATGTCGGCGGCCAGTTCTTCGTCTTCGGTGGTGTAAATCTCGATGTCGTCGGG
>JAITCK010000011.1 GCA_031283115.1 Cellulomonadaceae bacterium
AAATCTCAGATTGTGAGACTACAGTATCGCATTATGGACAACTCTAGTGGTGTGGGCGTCGTCGACAAAGTCGCGGCGGTACTGACCGCGCTTGAAGGTGGCCCACAGTCACTGGCACAACTTGTCACAAGCACAGGCATTTCCCGCCCAACCGCGCATCGTGTCGCCATGGCCTTGGAGCATCACCGGCTGGTCTCCCGCGATTCGCTAGGCCGGTTCATCCTTGGCCCCCGCCTCGGAGAACTGTCGTCATCTGCTGGCGAAGACCGCCTACTGGCTTCTGCCGGGCCTGTGCTTGCCGCCCTACGCGACCACACCGGCGAATCCGCTCAACTGTATCGACGCCAAGGCGACCAGCGCATTTGTGTCGCATCGGCGGAACGCCCCTACGGTTTACGTGACTCCATCCCCGTAGGCACCACCCTGCCGATGACTGCCGGTTCCGCCGCGCAAATCTTGTTGGCTTGGGAAGACGTCGACCGGATGACCCGTGGCCTACGCGGCGCAGTGTTCAATGCGACCACCCTGTCAGGTGTGCGGCGGCGCGGCTGGGCACAAACTGTTGGCGAACGAGAAATCGGCGTGGCATCGGTAGCGGCCCCCGTCTTCGGGCCTGCCGGGAAAGTTATTGCCTCCGTATCCATTTCCGGGCCTATCGAACGCCTCACCCGCCAGCCAGGCCGCCTCCACGGCAAGGCCGTGGTCGCGTCAGCCAACCGGCTGAGCAGTATCGTCCAACGCACTAGCGAGCAGGGTGGCGCCGGTTTCGCTGGCCCCGCCGACGGCATCGAACGCCTGGACGCCCACCCCGGCGTCACCATCCCCGGCCTCCCCGGCCTCCCACCCCGGACGGGCCTGACCTTCTGAGCAACAAAAACGACCTGGACCGGGATGGCTCAGGTCGTTTTCTACGAGTACCCCCAAGGGGATTTGAACCCCTGTTACCGCCGTGAGAGGGCGACGTCCTAGGCCGCTAGACGATGGGGGCATAGGACTTGCATTCAGTTATGAGTACCCCCAAGGGGATTTGAACCCCTGTTACCGCCGTGAGAGGGCGACGTCCTAGGCCGCTAGACGATGGGGGCGAAGGACTGCTTGGGCCGCACCGCTACAGGCGGTCGCACAAGCATCACCAGCGAGGCATCGTGGCCGCTAGGCCATGACGTCTCACCTTGCTGGGCTACCAGGACTCGAACCTAGAATGACGGTACCAGAAACCGTTGTGTTGCCAATTACACCATAGCCCAAAAACATTGCTGGCCAGCAGGCCAACGGCGGATAACTCTACCGCACACCTGCACCAACCACCAAACCCGTCAGGGGTGGGCTGCGTCACGCGGATTCCAGCCGTGGTCGCCGGTTCCCGTTATTCCTCGTACTCGCTAACCCTCCGTGCGAAGGAAAACCGCCTCACCGACCGCCCAGCGTGCGTAGCGCGATGACGCAACGGCAACTCACTCGCCGACGAGTATCAGATGTCAAACTTGGTCAAAGCCCGGTCAATGCGGGCCAGGGTTTTGTCGCGGCCCAGAACCACCAGGGATTCAAAGAGGGGCAGGCCGATGGTGCGTCCGGTGGTGGCGACCCGGACGGGGGCTTGAGACTTGCCCAACTTGAGGCCGTACCGCTCCCCCACCTCCAAGACAATCTGTTTGAGGGTGTCGGCGTCCCATTCCTGCTGGCCTTCGGCACCGACGACGGCGAAGGCTTGACGCACGTCGGCCAAGAGTTCAGCGGCGGGTTCCTTCATGGCTTTGACCCAGGACGCCTGGTCGTCGACAGGCTGGTCGAGGAAGAGGAAGTCGATGTTGGCGGGTACTTCTTTGAAGGCTGCCACGCGGGTTTGCAGCAGGGGGGCTACCTCGTGAAAGGCGGCAGCGTCAAAGTCAGCGTCGGCCCAGGGAACCGGTGCCAGCCCTGTTTCTTCATCCTCAACCCGACCTGGCCCCGCCAGCCAGGCCAGCACGTCAGCCTCAAAAACATCGACGGGCAGGGCGCGAATATATTCACCGTTGAAGGACATCAACTTTTTGATGTCGAAGAAGGCTGACGCCGAGTTGACATCGGCAATGTCGAAGCGGGAAACCAACTCGTCAAAGGGCAAAATCTCTTCATCGTTGCCGGGCGCCCAGCCCAGCAGCATGAGGTAGTTGACCATGGCGTCGGGCAGGATGCCGTCAGCCAGGTAGTCCTCCAAGGCCACCTTGTCGCGGCGCTTGGACAACTTTTGCCGCTTCTCGTTGACGATGACGGGCAGGTGGGCCCAAGTGGGCGGGGTAGCGCCCAAGGCCTCCCACAGCAACTGCTGCTTGGGGGCGTTGGGCAGGTGTTCTTCGCCGCGGATGACATGGGTGATGCGCTCGTCCATGTCGTCAACAACGTTGGCGATCAGGAAGACGGGCGACCCGTCACCACGGGCGATAACAAAGTCTTCCATGGCGCTATTGGGGAAGGTGGGGTTGCCGCGAATAAGATCCACCACAGCCGTTTCACCCTCATCCGGCGTGCGGAAACGCAAGGCCCGACCCGGCTGATAGTCCAGGCCACGGTCGCGGCAGTGGCCGTCGTAACCCAAATGCTGGGATCCGGTGCGGGCTACCACGTCGTCGCGGGTGCAGTCACAGTAATAGGCCTTGCCTGCGGCCAAGAGTTTCAGGCCCGCCTCGCCGTGCTGTCCAGCGTTGTCTGACTGGTAGTAGGGGCCTTCAAAGGTGGGGTCGTCGCCGTGCATCCCCAAGGCTGCCAGGGCGTCAAGGATGCCTTGGGTCCATTCGGGCTTGTTGCGGGCCGCGTCCGTGTCCTCAATACGCAGCACAAAAATGCCGCCCTGCCGTTTGGCCAGCGCCCAGTTGAAGAGGGCCGACCGGGCACCCCCCACATGGAACATGCCCGTAGGCGAGGGGGCGAAACGGACGCGAATGCCGGATGAACCGGCGGCAGGAAAACTCACAGGCGCAAGCCTAACCGCTCCCCGCAGGTGGTTGATGTCGGCGACTGCAATATCACCAGCTGCCGAAGGCTTGGCGGCTGGGGACAACCTGCTTGCCTAGGGGGAACATAGCCAACGGGATCATTTTGATGTCCGCCCAGGCCATAGGGATACCGATGATGGTGACAGCCAAAGCAAGAGCGGAAGCCAGGTGCATGACAGCCAGGGGAATACCGGCGATGATGAACCAGATGACGTTGCCAATGGCCGAACCCACGCCTGCCGTCGGCTTGGCTACTACCTCGCGGCCAAAGGGCCAGAACACGTATCCGGCCAGGCGGAAGCAGGCGATTGAGAAGGGGATGGTGACGATGGGGATGAGCAGCACCAGGCCAACAGCAAAATAGGTCACGGCCAGCCAGAAGCCGGACAGCACCAGCCAGATAATGTTGAGAAGAGTACGCATAACGGATATTGTGTCATCGCTGTCGGACATTGCCGGTGGGTGACCACCCTGAATGTGCCCCTGAACTTTTGGCCGCGCAACCATAGACTCAGTCTCGTGCCTGATGAGTCTGTCATCCCTGCTGCTGTTCTTGCGCAGCGTATCGCTGATGTCCGACGGCGCATGGCCGCTGCCGTGCAGGCTGCAGGGCGCCCATCGGGCCAGGTGACCGCCCTGCTGGCAACTAAAACGCAAACTCCTGCCACTATCCGTGCGGCGGTTGAAGCCCTTGCCGCTGGGGCGGATCACCCGGCAGGGGCACCCGTTCTGATCGGCGAAAACCGGGTCCAAGAACTGACCGCTAAAGCAGGCGACCTGCACGATCTCACTGCAGCAGCCCGGATCAGCACCCACCTCATCGGCCCGCTACAACGCAACAAAATCAACGCCGTCCTCGCCTCACCGGCTGCCTGCATCCAATCGGTTGATTCCTTGCCTCTGGCTCAGGCGATTTCTTCGCGCTGCCTGCGCGCAGGCCGAACGATGAACGTGATGGTGCAGGTCAACGTGTCCGACGAGGCATCCAAAAGCGGGGTGGCCCCGCACGACGCACTAGCGCTGGCCCTCGCGGTAGCCTTGCTACCCGGCCTGCGCTTGACCGGCCTGATGACCATCGGCGCCCACACCAGCGACCAGGCCGTCATCCGTCGAGGCTACGCCTGCCTGCGCGAGATCAGAGACGCCGTCCAAGCCAGCGGGGCACCAGGCACGGAAGCAGCCCACCACCTGTCCATGGGCATGAGTAGCGACCTGGAACTCGCTATCGCGGAAGGCGCCAGCATGGTGCGCATCGGATCGGCAATCTTTGGCAGCCGCCCCACAACCCATTGACCGCTGCCTGACCGCCAACAAAGTCCCCAAAAACCTCGGTCGCAACCAGTGGCGTTAGCGGGCCAGGCGGCGGCATGAGCAATACACTACGAGGCATGGCATCCACAGGTAAAAAACCAGCCAAGACTCCCGCATCGAAGCCCGCGTCCACCAAGAAAGAGGCTGCGGCCGCCCTTGACGCCGACGCCGTCGAAGCAGCCACAACCGACACTGCTGCTGACACTGTCACCGACACCACCGCCGTCGAACCCACTGCCGAACCCGCCGTAAAAAAGGCGTCAAAGAAGAAGGCGGCAGCGCCTCCCATCTTTACTCCCACGGCGGAAGCCAAGAGCAAGGCCACCACTCACCGCATTGTCGCGCTGATTTTGTGGCTCGCGGCTATCGGCCTGGAAGCCTTCGCTATCTTCTGGGTGCTGCGGCCACCCTTCGATGAAATGGCTGCCGACCACGGCTTCCCGCAATGGCGCTGGTGGCTGCTTATCGGCCTCATCGTTGTCATTGGTGTGCTGGCCGTCATCGGATCGCAGTTGTGGAAGAAGGCCAACCATCTTGATCCGGCCTCCAACAAGCAGCCGGTGCGGTTCTTTGTGCAAAACCAGTTGGGCGCCATCATCTCGATCATCGCCTTCCTGCCGTTGGTCATCATGATCTTCAACAACAAAGACATGGACGCCAAGCAGAAAAACATTGCCGGTATTGTCGGCATCGCTGTCGCACTGGCTTCCACCCTGCTAGGCGTCGACTTCAAGCCCCTGTCGCAGGAGCAGGCAGCCGTCGAATCGCAGGTTGTCACCCAACTCATGGGTCACGATGAAGTCTGGTGGAGCCACGGCGGCCATGTCATGCACCTCTGTGAGACGGTTCCGGCCCTAGCCAACTCGGCCAACGTGGAAAGTGGCACCACAGCCCAGGCCTTCGCTACCGGCCACATGGACGGCATCACCCTGCAACTGGCCCAAGAACTCACCCAATGCGGGCAGCCTGTCCCCGACAACCTGCCCGACATTCTCACCTGGGTACGTCAAGCCCGCGGCGACCTCAACGACAACGGTACGGGCGGAGTCACTGACAACCCCACACCGTAACCACCCGTCACCTGCCATCAACCAACCCCCATTGAGGTGAGATGCCATGACTGCCATCCGAACAAGTTCCCGGCCACAGGTGCGCGCAGGATGGGCGGTTGCCGCCGTCGGTGTGATGCTGCTTTCCGGTTGTGGGGCAGGTGATGCGGCAACGAGTGGCGACGTTGGAGCGGATGGAAGCGCAGTCAACGTTGCAACCGGTGCTGTCGCTGGCAACCCTGACTTCATGCTGGACGAATCGGGCGACGCCGTCCTCGCTTCGGCGTCGGAGGCCCCCGCCACCGTGCGTGAGGTCATCACCACTGGTGGCGTTGACATGGCTTCCGATGACCCCATCAACGCTGCCCAAGAGATCGCCTCCCTGGTGGAGCGGGCAGGCGGGCGCGTGGAGTCCCGCAACGAGCAGCGGGCCACCGACTCCCAGCCTGCCAGCGCCGGGCTGACGCTGCGCATCCCCTCCACTGAGGTGAACACCACCATTGACACGTTCACGCAGTTCGGCAAGGTCGAACATGTGGACATCAACCGTGAAGATGTCACCGCCACCGGCCGCGACCTGGACGCCCGCATCTCCGCCCTGGAAACGTCAACGGCCCGCCTCACCCAGCTCATGTCCGAATCCGGCAACGTTTCTGACCTGCTGCGGGTGGAAAACGAGTTGCAATCCCGGCAGGCAGACTTGGATTCTTTGCGCGCTCAACGCCGCGACCTCACCGACCAGGTGTCACTGTCCACCATCAACGTGTGGATTCGGTCTAGCGACTCGGCGGCCCCCCGACCGCAAGGGTCGGCCACCTTTGTGGACGGCCTGCGTGGCGGCTGGAACTCCCTGGCCGCTGTCGCCCGCGGGCTCCTTGTCGCCCTCGGTGCCGCCCTCCCCTGGCTGGTCGTTGCCGCCGTCATCGTCGCCGCCGTCCGCGTCATCATCGCCCGCCGTCGTCGTCTCGCTGTCATGCCCGACGATGCCACGGCAGGTAGCCCCGACAGTGCCGTTGACGCGACCGATACCAGTTCTGACGACGGCACCGACGACTGACTGGGTTCTGTTTCAGGGCACAACGGCGCAGGGCGAAACGATGTGACGGCCATTCTTTTGTAGGGAACCGACAGAAGGTGGCGGGTTGCGCTCCCGTAACATCGGGGGAAATGCCCACCACCATTTGTCGGAGTAACGAAGTGAACAACCCCATCGCTACGGTTCCCTTGCGCTTGCGCTTGCCCCAGGACGCCAACATCGACGCTGTCCTGCGTCAGCGCCTCGACGCTGAACCCCAGTCGGTTCTTGCCGAAATCCCGCCCACCGCCGAGGCTATCGCCGCCGCTGCCGCGCAGGGCCGCAAGAAGGCCAAGAAGGTTGCCTGGACCAAAGTGACCGTTGCTGAATTCAACAAGCAGGTTGTGGCCGTCGCTAAGGGCCTCGTTGCCCTGGGTGTCGAGCCAGGTCAGACGGTCGGCATCATGTCCCGCACCCGCTACGAGTGGACTCTGCTGGACTTTGCCGCCTGGGCTGCCGGCGCTGTGCCCGTGCCCATCTACGAAACCTCGTCGGCCTCGCAGGTGGAGTGGATTCTCACCAACTCTGACATTCGCGTCCTTTTTGTGGAGACCGAAGCCAACGCTGTCACCGTGGACTCGGTGCGCGGTAAGGCTCCCGCCCTGCGCGACCTCTTCACCCTGGACATGGGCGCTGTTGAGTACCTGACCACCCTGGGTGCGGACATCGCCGACGAAGAGATCGACCGCCGCCGCCGTCTGGCCAACCAGGACGACCTGGCCACCATCATCTACACGTCGGGCACCACCGGCCAGCCCAAGGGTGTCGAACTCACCCACGGCAACTTCGCCACTCTGGCCCTCAACACGGTGGCCGAGGTTCCCGAGGTCTTCAACGGCATGGGCCGCACCATCTTGTTCCTGCCCCTGGCCCACGTGTTCGCCCGCTTTGTCGAGGTTGTTGCCGTGGCCGGATCCTCCGTGCTGGGCCACTCCCCCGACATCAAGAACCTCACCGGCGACCTCATGGCCTTCCGCCCCACCTACCTGCTGGGTGTGCCCCGCGTGTTTGAGAAGGTCTACAACACGGCCGAGCACAACTCCGCTGCCGAGAAGGCTCGCGGCTACTTCAACTGGGCCACCAAGGTGGCTATCGCCTACTCGCGGGCCATGGACACCCCCAAGGGTCCCGGCTTCTGGCTCAAGTTCCAGCACGTCTTCGCTGACGGACTGGTGTACAGCAAGTTGCGTGACAAGTTGGGTGGCAGGGTTGAATACGCCGTATCCGGTGGTGGCCCCCTGGGCGAACGTCTGGGCCACTTCTACCGTGGCCTGGGCCTCAACATCATCGAAGGTTACGGTCTCACCGAAACCACGGCCCCCACGTCCGTCAACCGCCCCACCAACACCCGCATCGGGTCCGTTGGCCTCATGCTGCCGGGCTGCTCGGTGACCACCGCTGACGACGGCGAACTCATGCTCAAGGGTCCCCACGTTTTCCGTGGCTACCACAAGAACCCCGAAGCCACTGCTGAGGCCTTCGACGCTGACGGCTGGTTCCACACCGGCGACCTGGGTCGCATTGACGCCGACGGCTTCATCCACATCACCGGCCGCAAGAAGGAAATCATCGTCACCGCTGGCGGCAAGAACGTTGCCCCCGCCGTTCTGGAAGACCGCGTGCGTGCCCACGCCCTGGTCAGCCAGTGCCTGGTGGTTGGCGACAACCGCCCCTTCATTGGCGCCCTGGTCACCATCGACCCGGAAGGTTTGGCCGGCTGGCTCACCATGCACGGTCGCCCCATGATGACCCTGGACGAAGCCATGAACGACGCCGCCGTGCGCGAGTCCATCGACCACGCCGTGACCCGCGCCAACGAGGCCGTCTCTAAGGCCGAGTCCATCCGTAAGTGGGAGTTCCTGCCCGGCGACTTCACCATCGAGAACGGCTACCTGACCCCGTCGATGAAGGTCAAGCGCTCGGAAGTTCTCCGCGACTTCGCTGAAGCCGTCGACAACCTCTACGTCGACAACCGCGCTGCTGCTCCTGCCGCCAACGCGGCCAGCGACGCCCCCGCCGCCGAGTACGTGCTCGCCGCCGACTGACCCCCGCCCCTTTTCACGCCGAAGAAACGTAAGAGACTTTTCCATCATGACTTTTCTTGGACAGCCGATCGAGGTCGGCATGCACCTGTTCATCCTCGCCCAGGTTTTCGGCCTGGCCGTACTCGCCTTCGACTTCTGGTCCTTCCAAACCACCGACCAGTTCACCTACTTCAAGCGGTCTACCCTGTCCAGTTTCTTCTGGCTGCTCATGTACCTCTTTATCGGCGCCCAGGCTCCCGTACTCCTGGTGTCCGGCTTCTCCACCCTGCGTAACGGGATCTTCACCTGGGCCTTCTCCGTGGACTCCCCCAAGCGCCGCATGATCGCCCGCCGCACCCTCTACAGCAGCCTGGTCATCGCCGGTGTCTCAGCCTTCATCGCTATCCCGGCAGCCCGTCAGGAAACCCAAATCTTCCAGGTCTTCCTCCTCATTGGTGTGCTGGCCTTCGTTGTCGGCCAGTACATGCCGGGCGTCTACCCGCTGCGCATCACGGCTGCCTTCTATGCCGTGACCGTGCTGCTGGTCAACACCCCGCTGGACACCTTCAACCCGGTCGGCATCATCATCGAAGCCAACAAGATTCTGGCCATCGTCGTGTTCTTTGCCATCTACTTCCGCAAACAAAAAGAACGCAACCGCCTGGCTGGCCTGCAACCTGCAGCGCTGTCCCTGGGCATGGCCGCCTGACCCTGACAAGAGTCAAGGCCCACACCACCACATAGTCAAGCGCCCCGGCAGATCAACCGATCCGGCCGGGGCGCTTGACATGCAACAGCTTCACTGCAACAACGGGCAAGGCTGCTAGGCGACGGGCGCTCCGGCTTGGAGAAGTCCGTACACGTGGGCATCCAACAGGGCCTCCCAGGAGGCTTCAATCAGGTTGGGGCCCACCCCCACCGTAGTCCAGGTGCGTTCGCCGTTAGAAGTAACGATGAGCACGCGGGTGGTGGAGTCAGTGCCCCGGTCAGCATCAAGAATACGCACCTTATAGTCGGTGAGTTCAAACTTGTCGATCTCCGGGTAGGTACGGGTCAAAGCCTGCCGCAAGGCCGCATCCAAGGCGTTGACGGGGCCGTTTCCTTCACCCGTGCTGACGATACGTTCCCCGCCAGCCCGCAACTTGACCGTCGCCTCCGTGGACACCTCATGGGTGGCCAGGCCGTCACGACCAGCCTGCCTGCCCTGCGCGTTAGGGACAGTTTCGATGATGGTGCGCCAAGATTCGATGTCAAAAAACTCTGGCAGGTCACCCATGGCGCCGCGGAGCAGCAGTTCAAAAGAGGCATCGGCGGCATCGTAGGTGTATCCGGCCGCCTCTGCTGCTTTGACCCGGGCCGCTACCGTGCCCAGCAACTCGGACTTGCCGGTCAAATCGATACCCAGTTCCCGGCCTTTGAGTTCAATAGAGGACCGGCCCGCCATCTCTGAAACCAGCATCCGCATGTCATTGCCCACCGTCTGCGGGTCAATGTGCTGGTAAAGGTCAGGGTCAACCCGGATAGCGGAGGCGTGCAGGCCAGCCTTGTGGGCGAAACTTGACGCCCCCACATAAGGCTGGCGTTGGAAGGGAGCAATGTTGGTGATCTCGGCAATGGCGTGGGCGATACGGGTCGCCTCTTGCAGGCCGCCGTCAGGCAGCAGGCTCATGCCCTTTTTCAGTTCGAGGTTGGCAACAACAGCCACCAGGTCGGCGTTGCCAGTCCGCTCCCCGTAACCGTTGACGGTTCCCTGCACGTGGCGGGCACCAGCGGCGACGGCGGCCAGGGAGTTGGCTACCGCGCAGCCGGTGTCATTGTGGGCGTGCATCCCCAGGCGGGCATCATCGGGCATGTCAGCGGAAACCTCGGCCAGCACCCGCGAGACGATGGCAGTCACCTGGTCAGGCAACATGCCGCCGTTGGTGTCACACAAGGTCACCGTCTCAGCGCCAGCCGCATAGGCGGCCCGCACACACTCAATCCCGTAGGCGCCGTCGTCGTAAACAAACCCGTCAAAGAAGTGCTCGGCATCGACGACAACGCGCCGTCCCTCCTTGACCAGCAGGGCGACCGTGTCAGTGATCATGGCCAAGTTTTCGGCGCGCGTCGTTTTCAGCGCCCGCTCCACGTGACGGCTATCCGACTTAGCAACCAGAGTCACCATGGGCGTTTGCGCATCCAGCAAGGCTCGCACCTGCACGTCAACATCTGCGCCGACACCGGGATGCCGGGTGGCCCCAAAAGCAGCCAGCACGGCATTGTTGAGCCGCAACTCACTGGCAGCCCGTCGGAAAAACTCGGTGTCCTTGGGGATAGCCCCCGGCCAGCCGCCCTCAATAAACCCCACACCCAACTCGTCCAGCAAGGCGGCAATAGCCAGTTTGTCGGCAACGGAAACGTTGATGCCTTCCTGCTGGGTGCCGTCGCGCAGGGTGGTGTCA
>JAITCK010000003.1 GCA_031283115.1 Cellulomonadaceae bacterium
TCAGAATCCTGGGACGGTGTGGCTCCCGGCAAGGCCGACAACTTCGGCGCGTCCTTCCGCCGCATGATCGGCCTGCTGGCCCCCTACAAACTAGCGATTGCCATTGTCACCCTCATGGGGGCGGCCTCCGTGGTGCTCAGCGTGTGGGCGCCGCGGGTGCTGGCCCGCGTCACCGATGTCATTTTTGGCGGCATCATTGGCCGGGCCGTCGGCCAACAGATGCCTGCCGGAACCACTGCCACCCAGGCCATTGAGGGCTTGCGGGCTGCCGGTCAGAACCGCCTGGCCGACATGCTGTCTGCCATGCCGGACTTTGTTCCCGGCCAGGGCATCAACTTTGACCATCTCCGCGAGTTGATGGTGACTATTGCCATCATTTACGTTGGCGCGGCGGTGCTGGGCTGGGCGCAGGGTTTCATCACCAACGTGGTCATGGTCAAGGCCATGTGGCGGCTGCGTGAGGACGTGGAAGCCAAGATCAACCGTCTGCCACTGTCATATTTTGACCGTGTTCAGCGCGGTGAACTCATTTCGCGCGTCACCAACGACATCGACAACATCACCCAGACCATGCAGCAGTCCTTGTCGGGGGCCATTACCGCCGTGCTCACCATTATTGGTGTGCTGGCGATGATGTTCTCCCTCTCCTGGATGCTGGCACTAGTCACCTTGGCCACGCTGCCCCTCATGGGTGTGGTGTTTGGCATCATCGGCCCCAAGTCTCAAAAGGCCTTTGGCCTCCAATGGCGCAAGGTGGGCCGTCTCAACGCCCGCGTGGAGGAATCCTTCTCTGGGCACGCCCTCGTCAAGACTTTTGGCCGCCGTAAAGACTTCCAAGCCAAGTTCCATGAGGAGAATCAAGTCCTCTACGAAACGTCGTTCAAGGCCCAGTTCTTGTCCGGCATCATTTGGCCTGCCATGTCCTTTGTCGGGAATATCAACTACGTGACTATCGCCGTACTTGGCGGCATCATGGTGGCTGGCGGGTCGATGAGCCTGGGCAATGTCCAAGCCTTCATCCAGTATGCGCAAATGTTCAACCAACCGCTGGGGCAGTTGGGCGGCATGGTGGCCGTGGTGCAGTCTGGCACCGCCTCGGCAGAGCGCGTCTTCGACCTGCTTGATGCCGATGAGCAAGAACCTGATGATGCTGACGCCCCCGAACCCGTGGAGGGTGAGGGCACTATCGCCTTCGAGCACGTCAAGTTCTCCTACAGCCCCGACAAGCCCCTCATCGAAGACCTGTCCTTCGAGGTCCACCCCGGCCAGACGGTTGCCATCGTCGGGCATACGGGCGCCGGGAAAACCACCCTGGTCAACCTCCTCATGCGCTTCTACGATGTGGACGGTGGGCGCATCCTGGTGGACGGCCAGAACATTGCCGATCTCACCCGGCACGATGCCCGCGACCGCACCGGCATGGTGCTCCAAGACACCTGGCTTTTTGCCGGAACCATCCAAGAGAACATCCGTTACGGACGCCAGGACGCCACCGACGCCGAAGTGTTGGAGGCCGCCCAGGCCACCTACGTGGACCGCTTCGTCCACGGGTTGCCCCACGGCTACGACACCGAACTGGAAGAGGACGCGGCCAACCTGTCCGCCGGTGAGCGCCAGCTCATCACCATCGCGCGGGCCTTCGTCTCTCAGCCGTCCATCCTCATCTTGGATGAGGCCACGTCATCCGTGGACACCCGCACGGAGAAGTTGCTCCAGCGGGCCATGGCCACCCTGCGGGCCGGGCGCACGTCCTTTGTCATCGCCCACCGCCTGTCCACCATCCGCGACGCCGACCTCATCCTGGTCATGGAAAACGGCGCCATCGTGGAACAGGGCAGCCACGATCAGTTGGTCAACGCTGGCGGCGCCTACGCTGCGCTCTACCAGTCCCAGTTCGCCGGAGCCTTTGACGAGTAAGCCTGGGATTCCACCAGGCAAAACATTGGCGTGAGGGGTTGAGGACATTGACTCCGCAGCATCCTGCCTTGTGTACTGCCTGCGCACTGCGCTCACAATGCGCCATTTTTTGCTGCCGCCTGCGCCGGAGACCTGACCCGGATTAGTCCGATGACCTGCCCTTGCCTCACTATTGACGGTATGGCAAAGAAGACACTCCCCCGCCTCGCCTCTGTTGCGCTCATCGGCGCCGTCGCCGTCATGCCCGTGGCCGCCTCAGTAGGCCTTTCCGTCGCTGTCGCCACGCCCGCCGCTGCTGTGGGCAGCCTCACCGACGACCCTGCCGACGTTGACACCGACCACGACGGCGTCAGCCGCGAACAGGCAGGCATCACCACCCTGTCCGGCGACGTAGAGATCGAACCCATCTCCATCGACTTCGCTGACGACGGCGACGACGCCCCGACGGGAACCATCGAATACCGTGACGAAAACGGCAACCTTGTTGACCCGCCCAACCATGACGACGAAGGCATCGACCGGTCTGACCTGACCCGCGAGGTGAAAGACATTGAACCTATCTCGGCTGACATGACCGACAACAACCAGTCGCCCCTCGTCATCGGTGCTGTGGCTGCCGGTATTGCTGCGGCTGCTGTCGCCACTGTGGTGGCCCTGCGCCGCCGCCAAAACATGGACGCTGACGCCTAAGCGCCGACGCGCACACCACGTACCTAGCACGCTGCCGACCGCTCTCCCCTGGGGATCGGTCGGCAGCGTCATGTCCAAGGCACAGCGGGAGGCCGCGCCTCTCACTCGATCTGATGGATTTCCGCGCCCTGCGGGGTCAACCCGGCAGCAATGCGGGTATGCCGGTTAGCATGTACAGAGTATCGGGGCAGGTAGACGGCAAAAATCGCGGCTGCAGCAAAGCCAGCCACCCCCATGAGGGCGATGCCTCCACCCAAGGCACCCAAGGCTGCACCCCCGGCCACCACCAGCGGCCCCACACCCCCGCCAGAATCGGCAAACATGCGGGTGAGTGAAAGGAACTGGGCCCGCGTGGCAGTCGGAGCCAGGTCGGCGCCAATAGTCATCAAAATGCCTGCGCCAATGCCATTGCCCAACCCCATAAGAATGGCCACCACGGCGATAGTGCCTGCGGCGTGCATGAACGGCAAGGCCAGCAAGGATCCGCCCAAGATCATCATTGACGGGATCCCCACCCACAGGCGGCCCCGCTTGTCCATCAGCCGCCCACCAGGATAGAAAAGGGCCACATCAAGCAGGCCAGACAAGCCAAAAATGTAGGACGTCACCGAGGCGCTCAAACCACTATCGTCACTCCACAAAGGCAACACAATGGATCGGGTCTGCCGCACTGCCCCCACCAGAATGAAGGCAACCCCCAGGGTGGCGAACATGCGCCAGTTGTCCCGCAGCAGGTGGCTGGTTTTCGTGTGCGAGGCCGCCACCCGGCCGGGCGCGTCAATCTCAGGAACAAGGTAGACAACCAGGCCCGTCACCAGCGCTAAGGCGACAGCCAGCCAGAAGGCAGCCCGCAGGTTGTCGTGCCCGCTAGTAGCCAGCAGGGACATGACAGCCCCACCTAAAAACGGCCCCACCAGGGCGCCCATCCGCTGCATACCGCCCATAGTGGACAGTGCCCGCGAGCGCCGCAGTGGCGGGGTGACTTCGGTGAGGTAAGCCTGCCGGGCCAGCACAAAGAGGGCGTTGACCATACCCAACAGGAACACGCCTGCTGCCAGCACCGTCCAGTGAGGGGCTAGAGCGCAGGCGATGAGCACACCCAGGGTGACCAGGGTGCCGTAGAGCATGGCCTTGCGGTCACCCAGGCGGGCAGCCAGGTGGCCAGCCGGAATGTCCCCGATCACCTGCCCTATCCCCAGCAGGGCCATAACGCCTGCCGCCAGGGCTGGACTTCCGCCCAACTCGATGGCCAGCAGGGGGATCACCGGTGTGACGGCCCCGATGCCGGTTTCGTAGACGGTGGTGGGCAGGTAGACGCTGGCGAACACCTCGCGGAAACTGCCCCCCGATGCCTGCGCGTTTGCCACCCGCCCACTCTAAAGCGGGCTGGCTGGGGCTGCCAGGCGGGCGGCCCTGTGACTACAGCAGGCTAGACGGGGGTGACGGGTAGGGGTATGCGGGCACCCCGGCTGGGGCGGCCTCCCGCATGTTCGACGGGTTGGCCTGCGGCTTTGAGGTCGGCGCGTAGTTCGCGGGGCAGGGAAAACATGAGGTCTTCGGTGGCGGTAGTGACTTCTTCGACATCGGTGTAGCCGCGGTCGGCCAGGTAGCGCACTACGTTGTCGACCAGCACTTCTGGCACGGAGGCGCCCGAGGTGACGCCGATAGTGTTGGCATCGTCCAGCCAGGCGTCGTCGATCTCGCTGGCCCGGTCTACCCGGTAGGAGGCTCTGGCCCCGGCCTCTAAGGCCACTTCAACTAGCCGAACCGAGTTGGATGAGTTGGCTGAGCCCACCGTGATGACAACGTCGCATTGGGGGGCGATCTTTTTGACGGCTACCTGCCGGTTTTGGGTGGCGTAGCAGATGTCGTCTGATGGGGGGTCTTGCAGGGAGGGGAAGCGGTCACGCAGGCGGCGCACCGTTTCCATGGTCTCATCAACGGACAGGGTGGTTTGTGAAATCCACACCACCTTGTCGGGGTCGCGCACGGTCACCTTGTCGACCTCTTCAGGCGAGTTGACGACCTGCACGTGGTCGGGGGCTTCCCCGGCCGTGCCTTCGACCTCTTCATGGCCGACGTGACCGATGAGCAGAATGTCGTAGTCTTCCCGGGCGAAGCGCACAGCCTCCTTGTGAACCTTGGTCACAAGCGGGCAAGTGGCGTCAATGGTTTGCAAAGACCGGGCATCGGCGGCCTCACGGACTGCCGGGGACACGCCGTGGGCCGAAAAAACCAGGCGGGCGCCCTGCGGAACCTCATCGGTTTCGTTGACAAAAATGGCGCCGCGATCCCGCAAGGTTTCCACCACATGCTTGTTATGGACGATCTCTTTGCGCACATAAACGGGGGCCCCATAAGTTTCCAGGGCCTTTTCGACGGCGACGACAGCGCGGTCTACGCCAGCGCAATAGCCTCGGGGCGCCGCAAGCAGCACACGCTTAGTTTCAGCGGAAGTCACCGGGCTAGTCTAGTTAGAGTGTCGCCATGAGTGCGACGAGTCCTGACGCACCGTGGTCGGTCGCCACGGTCAACGAGAAGGTGGGTGGGTGGATTGCCCACCTAGGGGACGTGTGGGTGACCGGTCAAGTAGTGCAGTTCCGACAGCGGCCTGGCGCCTGGATGCAATACCTCACCCTGCGAGACCTGGAAGAAAAAGCATCTGTCACCGTCTCTATCGAAAACCGTGTTTTAGAGGCTAGTGCCGTCAAGATTGCTGAAGGCGCCCAGGTTCTTGTCCACGCCAAACCTGACTATTACGGGGGCAACGGCGCC
>JAITCK010000052.1 GCA_031283115.1 Cellulomonadaceae bacterium
CGACAATCTCCATGCCTTCAACAGCCTGGCTCATGTAGGCCTGCCAGAGGGGGGCGGCAATCGACGACCCGTACATGGGGTGGATGCGACGGCCATTGAAGTTGATGTTGAGGTGGCTGGGGTTGCCGTTGGCTTCACCCACCCACACGGCGGTAGCGAGTTGAGGGGTGTAACCGACAAACCAGGTTTGGGCCGACAACTGCGAGGTGCCCGTCTTACCTGCGGCGGGGCGGCCATCAGGCAGGTCGCGGCCCTTACCAGACCCGTGACTGATGACATGCTGCAGGGCGTAGGTCATGGTCGCGGTCACGTTGGAGGGCAGGGCGTTGGGGTTGCAGTTGGCGTTAGGAACTTCCATCTCGCTTCCATCGGGCGTCACCACCTTGGTGATAGCGATGGGTGAGCAGTAGGTGCCGTTGCTGGCGATGGTGCCGAAAGCGGCAGCCATGTACAGGGGTGAGGTTTCTTGAACACCAATGACCATGGACGGGGTGATGAACACGTCATCGCGCGTGGGATGGTTGAGGGGTTCGCCCGTGTACTTCTGGGTGGGCCGGTAGCCCATGTCCCAGGCGCTGTTGGCGACAGAGCACAGGTCGAGGCGGGTGGCCATATCCACGTAGGCGGTGTTGATGGAGTTGTAGGTGGCTTTGAGCACGCTGATGGCTCCGCCGCCGATCCCTTCAGCGTTGGCGGGGCTCCACCCTTCCCGCGGGATGGTGGACTTGCCGCAGGAACTACGGAACATGGCGTTAGTGCGGGTCACCTTGCCCGAGTTGACGGACTGGTTGAGGGTGTGGCCACTCTTCAACCATTCGGCCAGCACGAAAGGCTTGTAGGTGGAGCCGGGTTGGAAGCCACGCGAACCGCCGTGACGGAAATCGGCCGCATAGTTGACGGATGTGGTGCCCGGCTTGGGGTTGGCCGACGGGTCGTAGGGGATGTTTTGGGCCATAGCCTTGATTTTGCCGGTGCCCGGCTCAATGGTGGTCACCACAGATTCCAGGTCGGCAGAGTTGTCGGCAGGCACGTGTTCGGTCACCGTGCGTTCGGCGGCGGACTGCATTTTAGGGTCGAGGGTTGTGGTGATGCGCAAGCCGCCGCGGTAGAGCAGGTCACGCCGGGCTTCCGTAGTTTCACCAAACTCGGGCGACGTCATAATCTCTTTGATGACGTAGTCGCAGAAGAAGGCCGTCCCCTTGGCTGCCTCACAACCCACCTCGATGGGGTTGATGTGGAGGGTGTCAGCAACCGGGGTTTCCTTGGCTGTTGTGTAGTCGGCGGTGGAGATGTATCCCAGCGACCACATCTTGTTGAGCACCAGGTTGCGCCGGGCTTGCGACTGCTCAGGGTTGCGGGTGGGGTCAAACTGCGAGGGGGCCTTAGTGATACCGGCAATGGTGGCAGCCTCAACGGCAGTCAAGTCGCTGGCTGACTTGCTGAAATAGTAGTTTGCGGCTGTTTCTACGCCGTACACGGACAGGCCAAACTGGGCGACGTTGAGGTAGCCCTGCAAAATGTCTTGCTTGCTCATGGAGGCGTCAAGGGCGACAGCCAGTTTGGCTTCACGCAGTTTGCGGGTCACCGAATCTTCACGGGCTTCAATAATGCCGAAGGGGTCACCCTCTTGTTCGGCCTTGTCGATGAGAATGTTCTTCACATACTGCTGGGCCAGGGTGGAGGCGCCCTGCTTGTCGCCGCCCATCGCGTTGTTGATGGCGGCCCGGAAGAGGCCACGCGGGTCGATGCCGCCGTGCTCGTAGAAGCGTTCGTCTTCAATAGCGATGACGGCCTGCTGCATGGGTTCGCTCACCTGGTCGAGCGGAACAACAATACGGTTTTGCGCGTAGAAGGTGGCCAGTTCGGTGCCATCGGCGGCATACACGAAGGAGGCCTGCGACAGGGGGCCGGGCTTGAGTTCGGCAGGTACTTCCGCAAACACGTCGATACCTTGGTCGACGGTAGCGCTGGCACCCATAGCAAAGGGAATCGCCAAACCGGCGGCCAGTACGCCACCAGTGACAGCAACAACAATAAAGGCGACAAACATGGTCACCAGTTGAAGGAAGGGGATACGGCGCGGGGCACGCCGCTGTACGGGAGTCTTGCTGTTCTTGCGGGCCATGTGTGCAGGCTAGAACCCGGTTTGCGTCTTTTCTATAGCGCCGCCAGGGCTGTGACTGGTCTGTAACCTGGCCGTCGCCTGGCGGCGGGTTGAATGTCGTCAAGCGGCCGCCAGGTAGGCTTGCTCCTATGACTGTTACTGCCTGGGAATACGCCACCGTCCCGCTGATGATTCACAACACTAAAGCCATCCTCGACACCTGGGGTGATGACGGTTGGGAGTTGGTGCAGGTTGTTCCTGGGCCGGGCGGCAATGGCTTGGTCGCCTATTTCAAGCGTCCTAAGGGTCGCGGCTGATGGGCGGGGTAGGCGCGGACGGCGGGGTGGTTTGCCCTGTGGGCGGCGGTGTGGAGGCTGGCCGCATTGACGCCCGTCTAGCCGAGTTGGGCATCATTTTGCCCGATGTGGCTGCCCCGGTGGCCGCCTACGTTCCGGCTGTCCGCAGTGGAAACTACGTGTATACGTCCGGCCAGTTGCCTTTCATTGACGGCGTACTGCCCTGCACTGGCAAGGTGAGTGATGGTCAGGGCGAACGTGACGATGTGGCCTTCCATGAGGTGAGCCTGGAGGTCGCTGCCGACTGCGCCCGCACGGCCGCCCTCAATGCCCTGGCTGCCGTGAAAGCGCTGGTTGGCTCCCTTGACTTGGTGGTGCGTATCGTCAAAGTGACTGGTTTTGTGGCCAGTGTGCCTACCTTTACTGGCCAGCCTGCCGTGATCAACGGCGCTTCGACGGTGTTGGGTGAGATTTTCGGTGAGGCTGGGGTTCATTCCCGGTCTGCCGTTGGCGTGGCTGTGCTGCCGCTAGACAGCCCCGTTGAGGTTGAACTCATTGTCGAAGTCGTCTGACGGGCGACACGACGAAGGGCCACTGGGATTCCCGGTGGCCCTCTGTCATGCGTGGTGCGGGTTAGCGAGAGAGCGCTTTAGCGGGCTCTCCTTTGAAGCCTGTCGATGTCGAGGAGGACGATGGCTCGGCCTTCGCGGTGGACCCAGCCGCGGGCGGCGAAGTCGGCGAGGGCTTTGTTGACGGTTTCGCGGGAGGCGCCTACTAGTTGGGCGAGTTCTTCTTGGGTGAGGTCGTGGGCGACGCGGACGCCGTGTTCGCTGGGTTCGCCGAATCGGTCGGATAGGTCGAGTAGGGCTTTGGCGACGCGGCCGGGTACGTCGGAGAAGACGAGGTCGGCGAGGGCTTCGTTGGTGCGGCGTAGGCGGTGGGCGAGGGCGGCCAGCAGGTGGGTGGCGACGGCGGGGTGTTCGTTGATCCATTCCACCATGGCGTCGTGGCCGAGTTCGTATATGACTGATTCGACGACGGCTGACGCGGTTGCTGTGCGGGGGCCTGGGTCGAAGAGGCAGAGTTCGCCGATCATTTCGCCTTCGCCGAGAACGGCGAGTAGGTTTTCACGCCCGTCGGAAGCGCGGGTGCCCAACTTGATTTTGCCGCGCGCGATGACATACAGCGTGGTGCCGGGGTCACCCTCGTGGAAGAGGATGTCGCCTCGGGCCATGTCGATGGGGGTCATCGTGGCGTACAGGGCTTGAACTTCGGCATCGTCCATGCCTGCAAACAGGGGGGCGGAGAGTACGACCGTCTGGTCCACGTTGCATCCTTGTGTTGGTGGGGCGTCACTACTGTGCGTTGCGTGCCGGGGCGGGCGACGCGCAGCGTGTGCGCGGGTGCGCTAGGTCACAGTTTGGCGTGTTTTTGATGTTTCCGCAGGCTGAATGTGCGGCGTGCCGTGTATTGGCGCCACATTTCCACTTTACGTAGGGTGTGGCTGTGGATTCTGGGCTTGGGCTAGAGACGCGGCTGGCTTTGGTGCGGCGTGCTCGACGCATTTACCGTATTTTGGCGGAAACCTATCCGGACGCCCGCTGCGAACTGGATTTCACCAATCCTCTGGAACTGCTGGTGGCTACTGTGCTGTCGGCGCAATGCACTGACAAGCGGGTCAATCTCACCACGCCAGAACTTTTTGCCCGCTACCCGGATGCTGCCGCTTACGCCAGCGCCAACCCGGACGATATGGAGGCGGTTCTTCACCCGCTGGGGTTTTTCCGGGCTAAAACCCGGTCTGTTATCGGGTTAGGTCAGGCTCTTGTGGATCGGTTTGACGGGCAGGTGCCTGGACGGTTAGAGGATTTGGTCACCTTGCCGGGGGTGGGGCGTAAAACGGCCAACGTGGTGCTCGGTAACGCTTTTGACGTGCCTGGCATCACCGTGGACACGCATTTTGGCCGCCTGTCACGCCGTTTCGGCTGGACGGTGTCCGATGATCCGGGTGTCATCGAAACGGAAGTGGGATCACTGTTTACCAGGCGTGATTGGACCATGCTGTCTCACTGCATTGTCTGGCATGGTCGTCGTATCTGTTACGCCCGCAAGCCCGCTTGCGCGGATTGTCCCGTCGTAGCCTTGTGCCCCCGTATCGGGGTAGGGGAGACGGGGCCGTTACGGCCCTTCTCAACAGTTCCGTCGGTTTGAGCAGCCACCGGGTTCTTTCAGTCGCCGAGTTGGATGCTGTCTAGCCAGTCGAGGAGAAGGTTATTGACCTGGTCGGGGGCTTCTTCGGGCAGGTAGTGGCCAGCGTTGTCGATCACTTCGAAACGGAAGTCGCGGGCGAAAGCGGCACCATCGGCGTCCACGTTGCTCAGGCGGACGATGCCGTCGTGCGCCCCGTGCACTTGCAAGGCGGGCAAGGTGAGTCCGCGCCGCATGGCGGCGATGTACCGGCGACCGTCAGGGCGGGGGGCGGCAATTCGTACCGTCCATCGGAGGGCTTCTAGGGACGTGTGGGCGGCAAAAGGAATACGGATGACATCGAGGTAGCGGGCTACCGCCTGGGCGTCTAAGGGGGTAGCGGCCCCCAAAGTGAAAAGTTCAGCCAACTGGTCGGTGTGTTGCAGGCGGCGTTCCGCCAGGGTGGGCACTTGGGCGAGAGCCAAATACTTGAGGGCTGCCGGGCTGAGATCCTGCACCATGGTCGAGTGAATGTGAGCCGGGTGCCCGCTAGCAAACACGGCGACAGCAGCCGTCACCGCAGGTTGTAGGGCTGTCATCGCCCAAGCCACCTCGCCGCCCGTGCCATGCCCGATGACGACAGCTGTTGTCGCGCCCAAAGAGCGGATCACCCCGGCTACGTCGCGGGTGCGGGTGGGCGTGTCGTAGCCCGACGGCGGCTTGTCAGAGGCGGCCACTCCCCGCAGGTCGAGGGCAGCCACCCGATACCCGGCGTCGGTCAGGGCGGTGATTTGGTGACGCCACGTCCACCAGAACTGCCCAAACGTGTGTAGCAGCACGATGAGCGGCAGGTCGCCAGCCTCTTTAGCGGTGGCCGGGCCAGCCAAGGCCACGTGGAAGCGTTGACCGTTGGCGGACACAAACTCGTGCCGCCAGGGGCCAGGAACTAGGGCTGCCGAATAGTCTGCCGCAGGTCGCGGGGTAGGCCGCGTAGCAGGGCGGGCAGCATCCCGGCTAAAGGTCCGTGACGCTGGGCGGGGTGACGGTTGCGACAGATGGGACTGGGTCATGTCAGGTATCCTCGGCGGCATCGACGGTGGCGGGCAGGTCAAAGCGGTATCCCACGTGACGTACCGTACCGATGAGGCTCTCATGTTCGGTACCCAGTTTGGCGCGCAAACGCCTCACATGCACGTCTACGGTGCGGGTGCCGCCGTAATAGTCGTACCCCCAGACTTCTTGCAGCAACTGGTCGCGGGTGAAGGCCCGGCCCGGATGGGCACACAAATATTTGAGCAACTCAAACTCTTTGAAGGTCAAATCGAGGGGTCGCCCGCGCAGCCGCGCCGTATAGCCGGAAGGGTCAATAACCAGGTCGCCGCCCCTGATGTGGTGGTTGGCCGCATCGTCACTATGCCCGATGGCGCCTGCATGGTCGGTAGCCAAGCGGATACGGGCGTCCACTTCGGCAGGTTGGGCGCTGGCTA
>JAITCK010000061.1 GCA_031283115.1 Cellulomonadaceae bacterium
ACTTTCAAGGAGACGTATGCGCTTGCGCCGCCCCCTCTTCGCTACAGCCCGCATGACGGCTGCCGCCTGCGTTGCGGCACTGCTTCTTGCAGCCTGCAATGCCGGGGGAACAGCCAACATCCCTGCTTACGGGCCAACTTCGGGCGCTCCTGCGGGGGAAACGCGCCGGGACGTGGCCATTGCGGTGGGCGCGGAACCTGTCAACTTGGATTTCACGACGACGGCTGGCGCAGCCATTCCGCAACTGCTGCTCAACAACGTGTATGAGACGCTGGTGAAGATTGACCAGGACGGGCAGATTATCCCCCTGCTGGCTGAATCGTGGACTATCTCGGACGACCGTCTCACCTACGATTTCACCCTGCGTGACGGTGTGACGTTCTCTGACGGGCGGGCCTTGACTGCCGCCGATGTGGTGGCCTCGTTTGACCGGACGCAAACGGACTGGATCAACGCGCTTGCAGCGCAAATGTCCGTGGTGGCTTCCACTGAAGCGGTCAGTGACAGCGAAGTTCGGGTCACTTTGAGCCGCCCATCAAACCAGTGGCTTTTTACTGCCGCCACAGCCGTAGGTGCTATCTTCCCTGCCGACATTGACTTCGACCTGAAAACTACGGCCGTCGGCACTGGGCCCTTTGCTGTCACAGAGGTATCCCCTGGCAGCCACATCACCTTGCAGGGTCGTAGCGACTATTGGGGTGGCGCTCCCGCGCTGGACACGGTGACCGTCCATTACACGACGGACACGTCGGCGGCTGTCAATGGCCTGCGTGCAGGCGACTTTGACATGGTGTGGAACCTGGTCACCGGCGATCAGGCCCGCGCCCTTGACGGGCAGGCTGGTATCCAGGTGATTGAAGGCACGTCCACCGGTGATGTGCTGCTCAGTTTCAATAACACTGTCGCCCCCTTCGATGACGTGCGGGTTCGCCGGGCTTTCGCTTACGCCATCGACCGGGAAGCCGTCATGGAGTCGGCTGTGGCCGGGTATGGGACGCTTGTGGGGGCGATGGTCACCCCGCAAGACCCCTATTTTGAAGACCTGTCTGGCCTGTTCGCCTTCGACCCTGACCAGGCGCGCAGTCTGCTGGCTGAGGCGGGGGCAACAAACCTGCATGTCACCTTCGACGTGCCCAACTTGCCTTATGCGACCACGGCTGCTGAGGTGATCCAGTCGCAGTTGTCGCAGGTGGGTGTCACCGTCACCATCAACATTCTGGAGTTCCCGGCTGTCTGGCTTGACCAGGTTTTCCAACGTCACGACTTCCAAATGTCTGTCATCATGCATTCGGAGCCCCGTGACCTGCTCACTGTCATGCAGCCCGGCTACTACCTGGGCTACAACAACCCTGCCGTGCTGGAACAGGCCGCCCAAGCAGATGCAGGCACCTACGCTCAATGGGTGGACGGCATGAAGGCCGTGGTCAGGCAGATCGCCGATGATGTGCCCGGTGTCGTCCTCTACCTGGCCCCCACGCTGGTTGTCGCCGCTGACGGCTTGGACGGCATCAACGCCAACGCTGTCACCGAGTCCATGGATTTGACCAGCCTGCACTGGCGCAACCAGTAGACCGTTCCCATCGGAACTCCGCGCCTTGCCCCCGCATGTGGGGCAAGATAGGGGTGTGATGCGGCAGATAGGCAGGCTGATTGGCGGGGTGCTGGCGACCCTGCTGCTTGCCAGCCTGCTCATTTTTGTGGCGTTGCGGGTGATGCCGGGGGATTCGGCGCAGGTGGCTTTGGGTGTCAACGCCACCCCGGAAGCCTTGGATGCTTGGCGGGCAACGCACGGCACCGACCGGTCTCTCATCGTTCAATACGTGTCATGGATGGCTTCCCTGGTTACCGGCGATTTTGGAACGTCTTTTGTCACGGGGCGGGCGTTGACGCCGCTCATTGTTGACCGCCTGCAGGTGACGCTCATTCTGGTGGGCTTGGGGATGTTGGTTGCCGTGATCGTGGCTGTCCCCTTGGGGGCTTTGGCTGCTGTGACTAGCCGTAACGTGGCGGGCGCCGTGATTTCTGGCCTGTCGCAGTTGGGCGTGGCTGTGCCGTCATTCCTTGTAGGTGTGGTGTTAGTGGCCTTGTTTGCGGTGCGGCTGGGCTGGCTGCCTGCCGGAGGTTGGGTGCCGCCAGCGGCGGGGGTGGGGCAGTTTGCTGCGCGCGTGGTGTTGCCGGTCATTGCCTTGGGTAGCGTCCAGGCGGCGGTTCTCACCCGGTATGTGCGGTCGTCGGTCATTGACGTGGCAGACACCGACTACCTGCGCACCACCCAGGCGGTGGGTTTCACCCGCATGGCGGCCCTCTTCCGTTTTGGTCTGCGTAACGCCGCCATTCCGGTGGTCACGGTGGTGGGCGTGCAACTTGCGGCCATGCTTATTGGCGCTGTCGTTGTGGAGCGGGTGTTTCTTATCCCCGGTTTGGGGTCCATGCTGGTTGATGCGGTGAGCCAGCGTGACCTGCTGGCCGTGCAGGGCATTGTCATGGTGCTGGTTACTGTTGTTGTGGTCATCAATATTTGTGTTGACCTGCTTTACCGGCTTATTGACCCGCGGTTACGGCTTGGTGGTGCCCGATGACGGACGGTGCCGCATGGCAATGAGCCCGGTAACGAAAAAACGCCTACTCAACAACAGGAACCTGCTGGTGGGTGCGGTTTTGGTGGCCTTCGTCGCCTTGGTGGCTCTGCTGTCTTTTGTGTGGACGCCAGGAAACCCGCTGCTCACTGACGCTTCCGTCCGCCTACAAGGTCCGTCGGCGGCCCACTGGTTTGGTACAGACCGCCTGGGTCGTGACGTGTTTTCGCAGGTGATGGTGGGTGCCCGTGTGACGTTGTGGGTGGGGGTTGTGGCGGTAGGTATTGGTGCCGTTTTGGGGATTCCTGCTGGGATTGTCGCGGGAGTTCGCGGCGGCTGGTGGTCGGCCTTCATCATGCGCGGGTCTGACGTGCTGCTGGCTTTCCCGGGTCTGCTGCTTGCTATCGTTTTTGGTGCGGCTTTTGGTGCTGGCACGACGACGGCCATGATCGCTTTGGGTATCGGCGCGATTCCGTCTTTCGCCCGGCTGGCGCGGGCTCAAACCGTGCAGGTGATGGGGTCGGAGTATGTGCAGGCGGCCCAGGCTGCTGGGGCGTCGTCGGGCAGGCTGGCGTGGTGTCACGCCCTACCCAATATTGCGCCGACGGCGGTTGTCCAATGTTCGGTGACCTATGGCCTGGCTGTGTTGGCTGAGGCGGGCCTGTCATTTTTGGGTTTGGGTACGGCCCCGCCGACACCGTCGTGGGGTCGCATGTTGCAAGAGGCGCAGTCATTTTTGGGTACGCACGACTACCTGGCTTTGGCTCCCGGTATCGCTATCGCCGTGGCCGTGCTGGGCTTCAACCTGCTCGGTGACGGCCTGCGTGACGCCTTGGATCCGGCCCGCAGGCTGAGAGGGTAGCGGCGGGCGTAGTCTTAGCGGATGGGTACTGCACTGATCACAGGGGCCACGTCGGGGTTGGGTTTGGAGTTCGCCTGGCAGTTGGCTACGGCTGGACATCACGTGGTGTTGGTGGCGCGCAACCAGTCCCGTCTTGATGCGGTGGCCGGGCAGATACGGTCGGCTACCGGCGTGGACGTTGAAGTGTATGCCGCTGATCTTTCTCAACCGGACGATGTGGCTCGTGTGGCCGAACGTCTTTCCGTGGCGGCAGCGCAGTTGGGCTTGGGTGGGGAGACGCGACGGCCGGTCGGTTTACTGGTCAACAATGCTGGCTTTGGTACCGGGCAGCCGTTTATTTCTGGCCGCCTGGATACGGAAGTGGCGATGGTTGACGTGATGGTGCGGGCTGTTGTC
>JAITCK010000066.1 GCA_031283115.1 Cellulomonadaceae bacterium
GCGGTTGACGCGGCCCCTGCGGTTGACGCGGCCCCCGTCGAACCTGTCGCGGCTGACGTTCCCGCCGAAAGCCCCGGTCAACTGACCGATTTTGTGCCCGCCTTCGCGCCCGTCAGTGACGGTGGCGCTGCCGTCGAAGCGCCGGTAGACGCCCAACCGGTCAGCGAGCCTGCAGCAGACCTCCCCGCAGACCAACTGTCCGCACCCGCTGACAGCGACGACGGATACGCTGACGAACCCGCCCCGCTTACCGAAACGGAAGAACCGCAAGGCGTCAGTTTCGATGAGGCGGAAGTCGCCGAAGTCCAACCTCAATGGATGCCAGCAGCCGAGGCAGCGCCCGCCGAAGAACCGGCACAAGAAGTCGACCAGCCGCAAGAAGACTCCGAACCGGCGCCTGCCGCCGCGCAAGAAGACGCTGCGCAAGAAGACCCTGCCCAGCCGGGCGAGGCTGCCCCGGCAGAAGACGGCCAAGCGGAAGCAGCCGCAGCACCCGCAGAGGTCGACGAACTCGCAGAGCCTGCAGCACCTGCAGTTGAAGCCGTCGCGGCTCCCGCCTACGGTATTGGCGGGGACTTCGGATACGACACCGTCGAACCGGCTGCTGCCGCCCCCGACGAGGCCCTACCGCCCATCGCCGACGAACCTGCCCCCGCAGCAGAACCTGTCGAACCGCCCGCACAGGAGGACGCAGCCCCGCAGCCAGACCAGCAGGACACCGCCCCCTTCAGCGATGACCCCCTGTCTGCACCCCTGCCGCCGCAAGCGCTTGACACCGAACCCGCACCCGAGCCCTCCCCGGACTCCATTCCCGTGCCCGTCGTCGAAACGACGCTAGGTTTTGGCGACCGCATCGAAAAACTCATCGCCGCAGCTTCCCATGAAGCCGACAACACCCGGCAAGACGCCATCGCTGATGCTAACCGCACCCGCGACGAAGCCCGCCTCGACGCCGAACACACGGTAGCCGCAGCCCAACGCCAAGCCGCAGACATTGTGTCCGCAGGTCAACGCCGGGCCGAAGAACACCTTAGCGCCGCCAAAACAACCCGGGAACAGGCAGAAGAAGAACTGTCACGGGCCCGCGACGAAGCCGACGAGTTGCGCAACAAAACCCGCGACGAAGCCGCGCAAATGCGGCAAGAAATCGACGACCACGTCCAATCCCTGCTGGCCCGCACCCACGACGACATCAACCGCCGCCTCGCCGCCTCCCGCGCCGAAGTAGACGATTTGACCAACCGTAAAACCGAGTTGGAAGGCCAACTGGCCAACATCAAAGCCATGCTCGCTGACGCTATGGGCGGCGGCGCCTAATCCCACCTGGGAAACCCAGTCCCATCGGAGATTCACGTCCGAGCCCTAGCCCTCACTAGGCCCAGGGCGGTGCTGCTGTGTGCCTCATCCCAGGGTGGAACTCACCGGGTCGGGGCAGTCTTCGGAAGCGTTGCAGGCCTTGGTTTCCGTGGGGTTGGGGGCGTCCCAATACTCTTCGATCTGCGGGGGGACGCCTGCTTCGCGTTCCATCCAACCGTAAAGTTCGCCATGCACAATCCACCGCCGCGTGTTGCCCCAAGGCGACCCGTTAGGCAGGGTGCACGTAGTCATGGTGATGAGCCGCCTGGTGGGCTGCTGGGTGCCGTCAGAATCGACGGGCGCATACGGGTCAGGGTTGATGACGTAAGTCTCACTAGGCAGCACGATGGAGTGGTCTAACACCTGGTACACGTACCAGGCCCCGGCCGTTTCGACCACAGCAAAATCGCCTTTCTCTAACTCGTTGAGCCGCAAAAAGTTGTCACCGTAACTGCGGCGGTGCGCCGAGATAGCGAAGTTGCCGATCTGCCCGGGGTCGGCAGTGTCAATGTAGTGGGCGGCAGCAGCCGTGTTGAGGATGGCCGTGTTACCGGACTGCGTTTTGGCGCCCTGCTTGATGAGAATCTTGTTGTACAAGGTTTCCCCATACACGCCCTCTTGCCCCTGCCAGCGGGGGATAGTGAGCAGGCCGAAAGGGTCACCGGTAGCAACGGAGGCCAAATCCATGTCGGGCGGCGGATATTTGACAAAGTCGGTGTGCAACTGGCCATACTCGCTGGGTGCAGAGGGTAGGGTGAGGGCGAAAGAATCCAACTCTTTGTGCTGGTCTTTTTGGATCCACCAAGTGGTGCCAAACGTGTCCCAACCCCACCTGCCTGCCGTGACGACAGCGGCCACGATCAGCAGCCAGCCGACAGCCCGTCGCACCCGGCCCGTCTTTCGTGGAGCGGCAGCCCGCTGTGCTTTGCGGGCGCGCCTGCCGACCGAACCCTGCGCGGGCGACTCAGGTGACTCGGGCAGGCTGGAGGCAGGCGGGTTGTTGTTGCTGGGGTCGGTCATCGTCGATCCTCACATCTAGCTTTTACCCTCCCAGAGTGCCACTGCCGTGACCTGAGCGGAAGAGCACCAGCCCTAACAAGCCGCCTCGTGACCGAAGCGTGACGAAAATGGGTAGAGTTGTCGTCATGTCTGCCGCAAAAAAGCCCTTCTATCTGACGACGCCCATCTACTACGTCAACGACGCCCCCCACATCGGGCACGCCTACACGACGGTAGCCGCCGACGTTGTCACCCGCTGGCACCGACAACGCCAGGAGGACGTGTGGTTTTTGACGGGTACGGACGAGCACGGTGAGAAGGTGATGCGCACGGCCCAAGCCAACGGCGTCACCCCGCAAGCCTGGGCAGACAAACTGGTGGAGTCGGCCTGGAAGCCGGTACTCACCACCCTTGACGTGCGCAACGACGATTTTATTCGCACCACGGAACCCCGCCACGAATCGGCGGTGGCCGCCTTCCTCAACGACCTGCACGACAAGGGCGAAATCTATGAGGGATCCTATGAGGGCCCCTACTGTGTGGGCTGCGAAGAATACAAACTCCCCGGTGACCTCACCGACGGAACCGGCGAATACGCTGGCCAGCAGGTGTGCGCCGTCCACCTCAAACCGGTGGAAATGCTGTCGGAACAAAACTACTTCTTCCGTATGTCTGCCTACGCAGACCGCCTGCTGGACCTCTACGAATCCCAACCCGACTTTGTGCAGCCTGCCTCCGCCCGCAACGAGGTGATCGGCTTTGTCAAGCAGGGTTTGCAGGACTTGTCCATCTCCCGATCCACCTTCGACTGGGGCGTACCCATCCCCTGGGACTCCTCCCACGTGCTCTACGTCTGGTTCGACGCCCTGCTCAACTACATGACCGCTGTGGGTTACGGTGCCGACGATGCTGCAGCCCGCGAGCAGTTCGACCGCCTGTGGCCGGCCAACGTTCACCTGGTGGGCAAAGACATTCTCCGCTTCCACGCCGTCATCTGGCCGGCCATGCTCATGGCCGCTGGACTGCCCCTGCCGCAGCAGGTGTTCGCCCACGGCTGGCTGCTGGTGGGCGGGGAAAAAATGTCAAAAACCCGCCTGACCGGCATCGCCCCGGCGGACATTATTGACACCTTCGGGTCCGACGCCTTCCGCTACTACTTTATGCGAACCATCGCCTTTGGCGGTGACGGGTCCTTCAGCTGGGAAAACATGGTGGAACGCTACAACGGCGAACTCGCCAACGGCTTTGGCAATCTGGCCTCCCGCGTGACCACCCTCATCGCCAAAAACTTTGGTGGCGCCCTGCCCGCCCCCGGCCCGCTAGGTGACGCCGAAAAAGCCCTGGAAGCCGTGGCCGCCAAGGCTGTCGCCGACGCCGAAGCCGCCATCGACAGGCTGGCCATCCATGACGCCCTAGCCGCCATCTGGACCCTAGTCGATGCCGCCAACGTGTACATCACCGACGCCGAACCCTGGAAAACCGTCAAAGCGCCCGACG
>JAITCK010000070.1 GCA_031283115.1 Cellulomonadaceae bacterium
ACATGTTCAGCCTCCGCCCGGGCTCGCACTCGATCCCGAACCAGAGCAGGCAGGGTGACCGTGACTTGCGGGGAATGAACTTGCCCGCCGCTGAGCGACTTCCCACCAGGAAGTAGACCGGCAGGCTGACAGTCACGCGGGCAAAAATACGTGAGGCACCGTCAACATTTCGCGGGCATTATTCGTGAGGCTAGTCGCCAACCTGCTAACCATTCGGTAAGTGGTACGATTGGCGCATGAGTGGGACATATGCAGTAACAATGGGAGACCGGGGACGGTTGGTCGTTCCAGTTGAGGCACGTACCAACTTGGGTCTGACGCCAGGAACTCCCCTGCTCATGCTTGAAACTATCGCCGGGCTCGTCGTCATGACCCGAGACCAGGCAAAAGCACGACTCCGCCAACAGTTAGCGGGCACCGACTTAGTCGCCAGCCTGCTGAAAGACCGCCGCAACGCGGCCCGGCAAGAAGACGACCCCGCCAGCACATCTACCATCACAACAACACCATGACCGCCGTTCTCGACGCCTCGGCAGTACTCGCCTACCTACTAGACGAAACCGGCGCCTACCTTGTCGAAAGCGCCCTCAACGACGGGGCCGCCATCAGCGCCGTCAACTGGTCAGAAGTCGCCCAAAAAGTCACGGCAGCAGGTGGAGACTGGCCCGTTGCCGAGGCCTTACTGACGTCCTACAACATCACCATCATCCCTGCCGACGCCGACCTCGCCATAGCCGCTGCGCTGCGTTGGCAGCGCGGATCAGGACTATCCCTGGCCGACCGTTTCTGCCTCGCAACCGCCGTCGCCCTGTCAGTCCCCGCCCTGACCGCCGACACTGCCTGGGGAACCTCCACAACCATCCGCCAAATCCGCTAATCTCTACGGGCTACGGGCTGCTCAATGTCATATCGGGACAGATAAAAAACGGGTGCGATTATTTACACGTCATCGTGACGAGGCTACGCGTGATACGCCCGTAGACTTGGGCTGTGGACTCGGCTTTGACTGTTGGACTGCTTATTGACGACTCGTTGGATAGGCCCGATGGGGTGCAACAGTATGTGTTGACGCTGGGGGCTTGGCTGGCGGCGCAGGGGCATACGGTTCACTACATCACCGCGTCGACCGACCGTGAGGATCTGACCAACCTTCATGTCATCAGTCGCACCGTCAAGGTGACCTTCAATGGGAACCAGTTGGGGACGCCGCGTCCCGTGTCTCGGGCGGCTGCTCGGGCGCTAGTGGGGTCGCTGGGCTTGGACGTGCTTCATGTGCAGATGCCCTATTCGCCGCTGTTGGCCGGGCGGGTTATTGACGCTGCCGCCGACGCCGGGGTCGCCGTGGTGGGAACCTTCCATATTTATCCGCAATCCTGGCTGGTTGCGGCGGGGGCTCGGGTGTTGGGTTGGATGGAAAGACGACGGTTGAGGAAGTTCAGCCAGGTCATCGCCGTGTCGGAGGCGGCGCAAGATTTTGCCCGCACCGCCTTCGGCATCGAAACGCGCGTCATCGGCAACCCTGTCGACATTGCCGCCTTCACGCCGCCTTTCACTTATGACGATGCAGCCAGGTCCGACAACGTTCCAGCCCAGCCCGCTGCCGATGACGCAACGCAAGGCGATGATATGGCCCAGCCATCGACGCGGGTTACGTCATCAGCAAAACTTGTGTTTTTGGGGCGGTTGGTGGAGCGCAAGGGGCCGCGTCAACTGGTGGCTGCGCTGGGGCGGCTTCATGCTGACCGACCTGAGTTAGCGTGGACGGCTGTTATCGCTGGTCGCGGCCCTATGCTTGACGATTTGCAGCGCAGCGGAGCGGATGACGGCATCGTAGACCGGCTTGAGTTTCCCGGCTTCATCGCTGAAGAAGACAAGGCGGCCCTCCTGTCATCGGCAGATGTTGTTGCGCTGCCGTCAACGGGCGGGGAATCGTTCGGCATCTCCGTTGTCGAAGCCTTGGCCGCATCAACTGGCGTCGTCCTGGCAGGCGACAATCCCGGCTACCGGACGGTGATGCGCGGCCTGGAGCCGCAACTGGTCAACCCGGACGCCACGGAAACCTTCTCCGCCGCCCTGGCCTCCTGGCTGGACGCCCTGACCGACTCGACTACCCGCGCCACCGTCACCGACGCCCAACATGCCGCCGCCGCCCGCTTCGACATTCACACCATCGGCGCCCAAGTCGAGGCCGTCTACCGGGACGCTACTGCTCCTGAAACTCGCCCCTTGTTACAGTCATAACAGAGTTTGTTACATTTGTAACTGAATCCGAATGTCCGGGCAAAGGGAAACCCCACGAGCAGGAACCTAGCAGTTGGGGCTCGCGGGGTTTCTCAGTCGACTGCGGTGCAAAACCGCGTCAGGGGCGTCAACCGTTGCTGAACAGGTCAGATGGTTTCGCCGGCGTTTTCGATGATGGCGCCAGGGGTGGTTTTTTGGACTTCTAGGAGGAACTCGACGTTGGACTTGGTGTCCTTGAGTTTGCCGAGCAGCAACTCGGCGGCCTGCTGGGTGTCCAAGGCACCAAGGACGCGGCGCAACTTGTAGACGATCTGCAACTCTTCCTTGGACAGGAGGATTTCTTCACGGCGGGTGGACGAAGCATTGACGTCAATGGCCGGGAAGATGCGTTTTTCGGCCAGCCCGCGGGACAGGCGCAACTCCATGTTGCCGGTGCCTTTGAACTCCTCGAAGATGACCTCGTCCATCTTGGAGCCGGTCTCAACCAGGGCCGTGGCAAGGATGGTCAGCGACCCACCGTTTTCGATGTTGCGGGCGGCACCAAAGAACTTCTTGGGCGGGTAGAGGGCGGCAGCGTCCACACCACCGGACAGGATGCGACCCGATGCGGGAGCGGCCAGGTTGTAGGCCCGAGACAGGCGGGTAATGCCGTCCAGCAACACCACCACGTCCTGGCCTAGTTCCACCAGCCGTTTAGCCCGCTCAATAGCGAGCTCAGCGACCGTCGTGTGATCGGAGGCGTGCCGGTCGAAGGTGGAGGCGATGACCTCGCCGTCCACAGACCGGGCAAAGTCGGTGACCTCTTCAGGCCGCTCATCCACCAGCACAACCATCAGGTGAACCTCGGGGTTGTTGGCGGTAATGGAGTTGGCAATCTGCTGCATCATCAGCGTTTTACCGGCCTTGGGCGGGGACACGATCAGCCCACGCTGGCCCTTACCGATAGGCGACATGATGTCAATGACGCGAGGGCTGAGTTTCGAAGTCCCGGGGATTTCCAGACGGAGACGTTCCTGCGGGTAGAGAGGCGTCAGTTTGGCGAACTCGGGGCGACGCTGAGCCTCCTCAACGGTGGCGCCGTTGACAGTGTCGATGCGGACGAGCGCGGAGAACTTGTTGCGCTGCTGGTGGCCTTGTCCGACCATCTGCTGCTGACCTTCGCCGTCGCGCGGCTGCTTGATAGCGCCAACAATGGCGTCACCGCGACGCAGGCCATTTTTGCGAACCTGGTTGAGGGTGACGTAAACGTCGTTGGGGCCGGGCAGGTACCCGGACGTGCGAACAAAAGCGTAGTTGTCGAGAATGTCGAGGATGCCAGCGATGGGGACGAGTACGTCACCCTCATGGACTTCCTCTTCACCGCCGATGACGTCCGGGCCGCGGTTGGCGCGGTTGCGTTGCTTGCGGTCGCGGTTGCGTTCCCGTCCGCGACGACGACGGTTGCCGTCCTCTTCCCAGGAGTCGCCACCGTTTTTCGCGGCGGAGGCCGCAGAAGTTTGCCCCTGCTGCTGCTGCTTGTCGCCTTGAGGGGCTGCCGCCTTGCTGTTGCCCGATGCGGCCTGCTGGTTGCCACCCTGCTTGCGGTTGGCGGCAACCGCCTCCGCGAGCGCCTCCAGGCGGGCAGCCTTCTCGGCCGGGTCGGTGGCGCCAATGCTGCGGGACAGGGCAACCAGCTTGTCAGCCTTGGGTTGGATACTCGCGGCAGACGACGCAGCGTCGGCGGTGGTGACGGAACGCTGCTGGTCGGCCCGGTAGTCACTGCGTTGGTCAGCGCGCTGGTCGCCGCGCGGCTGGTCGGGGGCTGCCCCGCCTGCGGGACGTTGCACGCGACGGCTGCGACGGCTGCCACGGTCGGCAGAATCAGCAGCGGGCAGGCTGATGACGGGCTGGGCCGCCGTCGGGGCTGTCGTCGCTGATGACGATGCCGGGGCGTGACCCGATGCGGGCGCGTCGGATGTCGATTGTGCGGAGGCACGCTTGGCCGCTGAAGCGGAGGTGGCGGAAGAACGGGAGGATGCGGTGGCGGGCTTGCTGGAGCCTGCGCCTGCGCTGGCGGCACGGATAGCGTCGGCGAGTTCGCCCTTACGCATGGTGGAGGTGCCTTTGAGTCCCATCTGTTTGGCGCGCGCTTTGAGTTCAGGCAGCGTCATCGACGAGATGGTGGTGTTGGTGTCAGCCACGAAGGACCTTTCAACTGTGGCATGTGCTTCGGTAGTGCGGTCATGCCTGGGAGTGTGTGAACCGTCGCAGATGTTCAGCGGCGGGATGCCCCTCCCCTGGCGTGACCGGCCACACGTCAGCCGTGTCTGTCAAGGGGTTGGGATGCTGGTCGCGTCTGAGCCTGTCCACGTCATCAAATCCTCGACAACGCAGGCTCACTGACCGCGAGAGCACCGTCATCATACCACCGCCTTTTTCCGGCAAGTGTCGCCGATGGCGTAGAAGGGGCTACTCCGAGGCTCGGACTGTCAGGATTTTTGTGCAAGAGGAGATTCTGCAACGTTCAGCATCAGTTTTGTCCACTGAGGTGTTTAGGGCACGCGGAGGATGAGGAGGGGGTCGCGGTGGGCTGCGTGGGTGGCGATGGGGGTTGCTGCGAGGAGGGTGAGCAGGAGGGTGAGTCCAGCGACTCCTGCGGTGAACTGCCAACTGGGTAGTGAGGCGGTGGTGTAGTGCAGGACGATAAGTCCGGCACTAGTGCCCAGAACAATACCGGTGACGGCTCCGATGAGGGTTTGTGCCAGGAGGGCTGCGACGAGGGCTGACCGGGTGGCGCCCAGGGCTCGGCGGCGTCCGAAGTCTCGGCGGCGTGAGACGGTGGCTGAGAGCATGGTCACGGCGATGATGACGGCTCCGACTCCCATGACAACGGCCATGAGTTGTCGGGAGGTCGCCCCCAGGCGTCCGGCGATCACGTCGCGCAGGGCGATAGCCCCTGATGGGGTTTCGATGGTCAGGGCTGCCGGGTTGTCTGCGGGTGTGGATGTGGCGAGAACCTCTTCGAGTCGGTTTACAGTGGTGACATCGGTAGCCATGACGTAGACATACCGCAGTGATTCCATATCAGCTGGTGCGGTGGCGACCAGGACCGTGTTGCTGAGGTGTTCTAGGGGGCCGGTAGCGTCAAAGACGCCGACAACGCCAACCGGGTCGCGGGTCGCATCAAGGACTTGAACGGTGCCGAGTCCTTCCGCTAGGTGGAGCGTTGCCGTGGCAGTCGAGCCGATGATGGCTTCTCCTACCTGGGGGATACGGCCCTGGATGAGGGCAACATCGGCCGGTAGCGGCCCGACCAGTGCGCGTGAGGCGACCCGACCATCCCTGAGGAGCGGGTTGGTGACGTCCACAGCCTCACCTAACCCGAATGTCCAAGACACGTCCGACAGTATGGCCAGGGTTGCCGGGGCATCGGGCAGGATGCGGGCGTTGCCTCCGTCGTCAGACAAGGCAATCAGGCGGGTACCGGCTGAGTCGATTTGCTCAACAATACGGGCCTCGGACGCGGCAGACTGCCCGGTAGTGACCAGAATGGAGAAACACACAGTCGCCAACACCAACACCAAGGTGAACGTCGTAGCGATCTGCGCGCGGGCACCCTGGCCCGCGTCCCGCAGTAAATCCCGTGTTCGAGGCGAGCCCCGCCACACCGTCTCCGTCACCATGCCACCCCCACACCATTCCCGTGACCATCACCGTCACTGTGGCCGTCGTCGTGGGTGTGGCCGTCTTCGTCGCTGTGGGTGGTGAGGGTGACTTCAAGGTCGCTGCGCGCGGCCAGCGCCTTGTCGTGCGTTGAGACGACGACGGTGGCCCCGGTAGCGGCATGGCCTACCAGAGCCTGCCAGACAATCTCTGCTGAGGCGTCATCCAGGTTCCCTGTGGGCTCGTCAGCGAAAATCACCCGAGGATTCGTCAACAAAGCCCGACACACCGCAACCCGTTGAGCCTGGCCTCCAGAGATTTCCCCCGGCCGGTGGTCACCACGATGCTCGACCCCGAACCGCCCCATCAAGTCTCGTCCACGCTCTACCGCTACCTGGTGGGGCATCCCCGCAAACAGAGCCGAGTCACACACATTAGCCAACACGCTACGAGACGGATCAAGCAACGCATCTTGAAAAACAAACCCCACCTCAGCAGCCCTCAACC
>JAITCK010000079.1 GCA_031283115.1 Cellulomonadaceae bacterium
ATGGTCGGGCGCGCGAACCCCCACCGTCCCTCCGCCACCAGTGACCGCATCGGGCACGCAGGGCAGTTTGGGCAGCACCATCGTCAAGGGGCCAGGCCAGAAGGCGGACGCCAGTTGCTGGGCCGCATCGGGAACCTGAGAGCACAAGCCCACCAAGGCATCGAATCCGGTGACATGGACGATGAGGGGGTTGTCGCTGGGGCGGCCCTTGGCGCGGTAGATGCGGGCAACCGATGCTGCATCAAGGGCGTTACCGGCCAGCCCGTAGACCGTCTCCGTGGGCAGGGCGACGATGCCGCCGTCGCGCAGAATCTCTGCCGCCCGCGTCACATCTGCGGGCCGGTCGGCCCGCAGAATCTCGCTCCACCCTTGACTCATACCGACAACCCTAAACTGAGCCACCGACATTGCCCCTCATGTTGGGGCAGGCGGGCGCACTTGCCCGCAACATCGTGCGCTTTTGCACTTCTATCTGGAACTCGCGCAATGTCGGTGGCTGCCGCTACAGTTCTAGGCGTGAGCGACATTCAGGCCAAAATCCGCGTTGCCCTCCTCTTCGGCGGGCGTTCCGGCGAACACTCCATCTCTTGCGCGACAGCGGCAGGCGTTATGGGCGCCATCGACCACAGCGTTTACGACGTTGTCCCCGTGGGCATCACCCGTGATGGCCGCTGGGTTCTTGTTGCCGACGACGCCGACCGTTGGGCCATGCGCGACGGCGCGATGAGTCAAGTCACTGCGGAAGACGGGCCGGAGGTTTCCCTGTCAGTCACCCCCGGCAACCGGCACCTTTACGCCCTGACCGACAGCCAGCCCCCCCGCGACCTAGGCCGCATCGACGTGGTTTTCCCGGTGATTCACGGCCCCTTTGGCGAGGACGGCACCCTTCAAGGCCTGCTTGACCTGGCCGAAATTCCCTACGTAGGCGCGGGCGTTCTCGCTTCCGCCGTGGGTATGGACAAGCACTACATGAAAGTTGTTCTGGCTGGTGAGGGCCTGCCCGTCGGGCCTTTTGTCACTATCAAGCCCTGGGCCTGGGATCACGACCGTGCCCAATGCGTCGCCGCCGTCACCGCCTTGCAAGGACCCTGGTTTGTCAAACCTGCCCGGGCCGGGTCATCCCTGGGCATCACCCGCATCACCTCCCTGGATGACCTGCCTGCCGCTGTCGCGGAAGCCCAAAAACATGACCCCAAGGTCATTGTTGAACAGGGCATCGACGGCCGCGAAGTCGAATGTGCCGTGCTAGGTGGACGCGGCGGCGGTCCCGCCCGAGCCTCCCTGCCCGGTGAGATTGTGGTGGAACACGACCAGCACACCTTCTACGACTTCGAGGCCAAATACACTGACCCGGCAGCAGTCCACCTCAACTGCCCGGTTGACCTGCCCGACCACCTCATCGCCGCCGTCCGTGACGTGGCCCGCCGCACCTTCGACGCCCTGGGCGGTGAAGGGTTGAGTCGCGTGGACGTGTTTGTCACCCCCGACGAGCAGGTCATCGTCAACGAAATCAACACCATGCCCGGCTTCACCCCCTTCTCCATGTACCCGTCCATGTGGCAGGCCACCGGCATCAGTTACCCGCAACTGATTGACGAACTCATCCAACTGGCCTTGGATCGCCCCACCGGCCTACGGTAACCGTGGACACGCCCCTGCGCGTCAGCGACCTGGACGAATCTGCCCTCCTGGCCCGCATCGTCCCCCTGCTGGGCCCGCCAACAGACGCCGTCATCGTGCCCTCCGGCGACGACGCGGCCGTCACGGGTACCCCACGAACCTCCTCGCTTCGCTGCGGGGCTTCGCGGGGACCCCGAAATGCCACTGTGCTTGTTGGCAGCGGCGATGACGCGGCCGTCATCGCCGCCGGGGACGGTCGCTACGTCGTTTCGACAGACATGCTGGTGGAAGGCCGCCACTTCCGTCTCGACTGGTCCACAGGGTTCGACGTGGGTTGGCGGGCCGCCATGCAAAACCTGGCCGACATGGCCGCCATGGGTGCCCAACCCACCGCCCTCGTGGTCGCCCTGGGGATGCCCGGCACTACCGCTGTGGCCTGGGTAGAAGACTTTACCTGCGGCCTGGCCGCAGCCTGCTCTACCTGCGGGGCCGTTGTTGTTGGCGGCGACCTGTCTGGCGCAGACTCCGTCATCGTGTCCGTCACCGTCCACGGTGACCTCGAAGGCCGCGCCCCCGTGCTGCGGTCAGGCGCTCGCCCGGGAGATGTCGTCGCCCACGCTGGAACCCTGGGTCACTCCGCCGCAGGCCTAGCCGCCCTGCAGTATCCATCAGTTGAGCAGGGCAGTACAGCAGCCCGCCCGTTGAAACCATCGGATGTGGCCCTATCGGATAGGCAAGCCTTCATCGACGCCTACCTGCGCCCCAACCCGCCGCTGGCATCAGGCCCAGCGGCGGCACTGGCAGGCGCCACAGCCATGCTCGACGTGTCCGACGGCCTGCTCCGTGACGCCGCCCGGATCGCCGCAGCCAGCAGCGTCACCATCGACCTGTCGTCAGCCGCCATCACCCGCCACGAGCAGCAGGCGCCACTGGGCCTGGCCTTGACCGGGGGAGAAGATCACGGCTTGCTCGCCACCTTCCCGCCGTATGCGACCCTGCCGCCAGGGTTCACCCCCATCGGTCACGTCACAGAAGGCACCCCAACCGTCACGCTTGACGGCCAAACTCCCGCAACGTCCCCCGGGTGGGATCACTTCAACGCCTGACAACAGGCGAATTAGAAGTCTTCGAAGGTGACGGCCAACTCAATCGACTTCACGGCAGACAGGGCCTTGGATACCGGGCAGGTGGCTTTGGCTTCGTTGGCAAGTTTCCAGAAGGTGTTTTCGTCGATGCCTTCGGCGTAGCCGCGCACAGTCAAGGAGATACCGGGGATAAAGAATCCGCCGTCCGGGTCGGGGGCAAGTTCAACGGATGCGGTGACGTCAACGTTCTCCGGGGTGGCTCCTGCCTCGGACAGCAGGTGTGAGAACTGCATGGCGTAGCAGGCTGAGTGGGCGGCGGCGATGAGTTCTTCCGGGCTGGTCACCCCTTCGGCTTCGTCGGCGATGCGGCGGGGAAAGGAGACGGTGAAATTGGCGATGCCTGAACTTTGCAGTTCAACTTCGCCGCTGCCGTCTGTGAGTCCGCCCGTCCACGCGGTGTGTGCAGTACGAATAGCCATGATGTTCTCCCAACAACAGTGTTCAGCAGAGGTTTTCGGTGGGCTTACTCTGGCGAGTCTGCCAGCGTTTGTCTGCGCGCGCCTGGTGAGGCGGGAGGTTGCGCCGCCAGGCGGGAAGGGCGCCGCAAGCGTATTCACATGGGGTTCGTGCGTGTCGCCCGTGGCTGTGACTGCCCGCGCCCGCGTAAGGTTCCGGCCATGAGTGAGCAGACCGTCAATGATCAGTCATCTTCTTCTGCCGGGAATCCCACTATCAGGCTTGCTGTCATCCCTGGTGACGGTATTGGCGGGGAGGTTGTTGAGCAGGGATTACGTGTTCTTGACGCGGTGTTGGCGGGTTCCGGCATCGACGTGAAAACAACCCATTTTGACTTGGGGGCTGCCCGCTACCATCGGACGGGCGAAATTCTCACCGATGCTGACTTGGAATCTATCAAGCAGCATGACGCTATTCTGCTGGGTGCTATCGGTGACCCGTCGGTTCCGTCTGGCCTGTTGGAGCGTGGCCTGCTGCTCAAACTGCGGTTTGCTCTCGACCATTACGTCAATTTGCGGCCTGCCAAACTGTTCCAAGGCGTGACTTCGCCACTGGCTAACCCCGGCAACATCGACTTTGTTGTTGTCCGTGAGGGCACGGAGGGGCCTTATGTGGGTAATGGTGGGGCTATCCGTCAGGGCACCCCGCATGAACTGGCTACTGAGGTGTCTCTTAACACGGCTTACGGGGTGGAGCGGGTTGTCCGTTACGCCTTCGAGATTGCGGCAGGCCGCCCGCGCAAACACCTCACCCTGGTGCACAAGCACAACGTTCTTGTTCATGCGGGTGACCTGTGGCGCCGCACTGTTGACGCCGTGGCTCAGGAATACCCGCAGGTGACTACGGCCTACAGTCACGTTGACGCCGCCACCATCTTTTTGGTCACGGATCCGGGCCGCTTTGATGTCATTGTCACCGACAACCTCTTTGGCGACATTCTCACCGATGAGGCGGGCGCCATCGTTGGCGGTATCGGCTTGGCGGCGTCCGGCAACATCAACCCTGACCGGACTTTCCCGTCCATGTTTGAGCCGGTGCATGGTTCTGCCCCCGACATTGCCGGGCAGGGTGTTGCCGACCCGACGGCCACTATTTTGTCGGTGGCGATGATGCTGCGCCACTTTGGCCTACACATTCCTGCCGCCCGTATCGACGCCGCTATCGAAGCCGACCTGGCTGAACGCGGTTCCGTCAAGCGCGCCACTGCCCAGGTTGGCGCCGACATTGCTGGGAGACTATAAAGATGACTGAAGCGACCACCCTGCCGCGACTGGACTTGCTGTCTGAGTCGATTGAAAGCATCGCCAGCGATTTCACCGTGTGGGCGCGGTCCCGCCCCACCCCCGCCGCTGACCGTGCCGAAAAGTTG
>JAITCK010000084.1 GCA_031283115.1 Cellulomonadaceae bacterium
GAGGCGAGGCGGGCCTGCTCACCCATCTCGATTTCGAGTTTGTCCTCATCGGAGAGGATTTCTTCGACCTTCTGTTTCGCGGCGGCCCGCTTGGCGGCTGTTTTGGCTTGGCGGGCCGCCTCCCGCTTGGACAGGTTCTCGCTCATGCGCGGGCCTCCACGTCAATCTGAGACTCTGCGATCTCGCGGTAGGTCTGGTTGCTGGCAAGCAGTTGCTCATGCGTACCCATCCCGACCAGGCGTCCATCGTCCAGCACACAAATGGCGTCGGCGTCGGTGACCGTAGTGACCCGCTGGGCGACCACCACCTTGGTGACCTGCGGCAACTCCCGCCACAGGGCGGCTCGCAGGCGGGCGTCCGTGGCCACGTCCAGGGCCGAGAAAGAGTCATCAAGCAGCAGGATGGGGGCCCGTCGTAGCACGGCCCGCGCAATGGCTAGGCGCTGGCGCTGCCCGCCGGAGACGTTGGTGCCGCCCTGGGAGATGCGAGCGTCTAGGCCACCCTTCATGTCACGGACAAAGTCGGAGGCTTGGGCGATCTCTAGGGCCTGCCAGATCTCATCGTCGGTGGCATCCTCGCGGCCCAAGCGCAGGTTGGAGCCGACTGTCCCGGCAAAGAGGAAGGGGCGTTGCGGAACCAAACCCAGGTTGGCCCACAGGGTTTCCAGTTCCAGGTCGCGCACATCAACGCCGCCCACCTTGACCGCGCCCGACGAGGTGTCGATGAGCCGGGCGACCAGGGAGAGCAGGGTGGTTTTTCCGGCGCCCGTCGAACCAACCACGGCCACCGTCTGCCCCGGCTCCACGGTGAAGGAGAGGTTGGACAGGATGGGGTGTTGAGCGCCCGGATAGCGGAAGGTCACGTCAGCGAATTCGACGGAGCCAGGTGTCGGCAGTACGCCCACCGGGTTGGCAGGTTCGGTCAGGGTCGATTCGACGTCAAGCACCTCACCGATACGTTCGGCGGACACGGCAGCGCGGGGAATCATGATGGTCATAAAGGTGGCCATGAGCACGCCCATGAGAATCTGGCCCACATACTGCATGAAGGCCAGCAGCGTCCCGATTTGCACGCGGCCTGTGTCTACTTCATGCCCGCCAAACCAGAGCACGGCCATGATGGTGACGTTGAGAATGAACATGGCGCCGGGGAACATGAGCACAAAAAGCGAACCCACCTTGCGGCCTACCACCAGCATGTCCGTGTTGGCGGCCCGGTAGCGGGCGGCCTCAATGGATTCGCGGACAAAGGCGCGGACAACGCGCACGCCCGTCAACTGTTCCCGCATGATGCGGTTGATGGTGTCCAGCCGCAGTTGATAGGATCGGAAAAGCGGCACCATGCGGCCGATGATGAGCCCGGCAAAGACGAGCAGGATGGGAACGGCCACGGCAATAATCCAGCTGAGCCGCACGTCTTGGCGCAGGGCCATGATGATGCCGCCGATAGCCATGAGCGGGGCGGTGACCAGCATGGTCGACCCCATCATGGCGATCATCTGCACCTGTTGGACGTCGTTGGTGTTGCGGGTGATGAGGGAGCCTGCACCAAACTGGGAGATTTCCCGCTCTGAGAAACCGGAGACCCGCTCGTAGACGTCATCACGGAGGTCACGGCCTGCCGCCATGGACGCCTGGGCGGCATAACGGGTGGCAATGATGGCGGTGACAATCTGCCCCAGCGACACGGCCAACATGATGCCGCCCGTCCGCCAAATGTAGCCGGTGTCGCCCTGGGCCACACCCCGGTCAACAATGTTGGCGTTGAGGCTGGGCAGGTAGAGCATGGCCAGCGCCGAAGCGAACTGGAAAACCAGCACTCCGACCAAGAGCCAACGGTAGGGGCGCAGGTAGCGCACAAGCAGATGACGAAGCACGATCACCCACTCTACGCTCTACCGCCGATGGTCGGTAGAGCGTTAGGCCGCCGATTCGGTGTGGGTATCTCGTCTTTCCGTCGATGCCGTGCTGGCTGTGTCGTCGCGGGTGAAGGGGAGGACGAGGCCTTCGTCGGCGGCCAGGAGTTCTGGCTTGGTGATGGGCCGGGGGACTTCGTGGAGTCCTTGTATTTCCTCAATGGCGTCTTTGGCGTCAACCACGTCAAGTTCCACCATGCGGCGGGCTGAGGTGAGGACGTTGCGTTCCAGAGACCCCACCATGAGGTTGTAACTCTTGGTGGCTGCTTCCAGGGATCGGCCCGTTTTGGTGATGTGTTGGGTCATGGTGACCAGGCGCGAATACAGTTCTTTGCCGACGGTCAGCACCTGTTGGGCGTTGTCGGCTAGGGCGTCTTGCCTCCAGGCGTAGGCGGCGGTACGGAGCAGGGCCACCAGAGTCATGGGGGTGGCGATGATGACGCGCTTGCGGGCCGCATATTCGAGCAGATCAGGTTCGCGTTCCACGGCGGCAGACAGGAAGGCTTCGGCGGGCATAAACATGACCACAAACTCAGGGGCGGGGGCGAACTGTTCCCAATACGCCTTACTGGCCAGGTCATCAACGTGTTTGCGCACGTGACGCACGTGGGCGGCCAGTCGTTCCTCACGGTAACTGTCGTCTGTGGCCTGCTGGGCTTCGATGTAGCCGAGGAAGGCCACCTTGGCGTCAACAACAATGCGTTTGCCGCCAGCCAAATGCACCACCATGTCGGGGCGGAGCAGGCCGTCATCAGTGGACACCTGCACTTGCTCGGTGAAGTCCACGCGGTCGAGCATTCCGGCTGCTTCGACGGTGCGGCGCAACTGCAACTCACCCCAGGCCCCGCGGGTTTGCGAAGACCGCAGGGCGGTGACCAGGTCGCCGGTTTCTTTACGGAGTTCTGTTGAGGTTTCGGTAACCAGGCGCAGGTGCTCGTTCAAGGCTGACTGGCCTTCAACACGGGCCTTTTCGGCCTGCTTGACTTCGGCTTGCACCTGTTCCAGGGAGAGTTTCATGGGGTCGACCAGGGCGCGGAAAGCCTGCTCACGCTGGGCTAGAACCTCATCATTTTTGACAGTGGAAGCTTTGAGAGAGGCTTGGGCGAGTTCAAGGAACTGCGTGGAGTTGGCTTTGAGGGCTTCGCTGGCCACCGTTTGGAAGCGCTGCCTTTCAGCATCCTGGTCGGTTTTGATTTCGCGCAGGCGGGCTTCAGCGGCTGTGCGCTGTTCTGCGAGACGGGCGTCAGCGTCGGCACGCACGCCAGCAAGGCGCTGCTCAGTTTCATCGCGCATCTGGGTCAACTGTTCGCGGAGAACCTCAGCCTCCCGTCCAGCCGCCTCACGGGCTGCCCGGGCAGAAGCCAGGTCGAGGTCTGCTGAGCGCCGTGCTGCAGCGGCCCGATTCTGGGCCAGCAACCCGCCAACCACCGCGCCGATGACCATGCCGAGCATCAGTGCGCCGAGTGTTACAAGAATCGCCGTCGTCGTCATGCCCCAGATGGTAAACGCAGCCACGGACATTGCCCCCTCAACGACGCGAACGCTTGTGCGATATGCCCGCGAATAGCCACACCGAGCATGAGGCGACACGAAAGCCACCATCATGCGACATGCGACCAGTGGTTTTCCCCGCTTTGCGCAAGGGCGAGCAGACGGTAGCGGAGGCCGGAGGCCGGCGGCAGGCAACAACGGTCGCATCGCCCTTGACGACCTAGCCGACGACCAAGCCCTGGCCGACCTCCACCATGCAAGCACTTCTTTGCCCGCCTGCTGGTAGAGCGCGCCCCCTAGCCGAAACGATGGTGCGGGTGCTGACCTCATCAGCCGACGGGTACCCTGCGGGTGTCCGCGTGCCACAGGTGGGCGGCGGGGGCGGCGTCCAGTCGCGTTGCGTGGGGCGGCGGACGAGCCCGGTGAAGGCGAGTGGATTGGCGGGCGAGGGCTGGTAGCTGACGATTTCCCACTCGTCCT
>JAITCK010000119.1 GCA_031283115.1 Cellulomonadaceae bacterium
GAGGGGGTCATGGAGGCGGCGCCAGGTGATGAGTTCTTCGATGGTGCAAAACTCTAGGCCCTGTGCGGTAGCGAACTGGCGGGCGTCGTGGGCGCGCATCATCCGTCCGTCGTCACGGACAACCTCACAGATGACAGCCACCTGACCGGCACCGGATAGACGCACTATATCGACGGCAGCCTCCGTGTGACCGGGACGGGCGAACACCCCGCCCGCGTGGGCGCGCAAGGGCAGCACGTGACCGGGGCGGATGAGATCGCCAGGCTGGGTAGCCGGGTCAGCCAGCACACGGCAGGACGCGGCACGGTCGCCAGCAGAAATGCCGGTAGTGATGCCTGCGGCGGCGTCAACAGACACGGTGTAGGCGGTGCGGCGGGGGTCTTCGTTGTGTGCCACCATGAGCGGTAGACCGAGAGCGTCGGCCCGGTCGGCTGGCATGGGAACACAGATGTAGCCCGACGTGTGTCGTACCGTCCAGGCCATGAGAGATTCGGTGGCGTGGCCGGCAGCAAAAACGACATCGACCTCGCCTTCACGGGTGTCGGCGTCGGCAACCAGCACCGCCTTGCCAGCTTTGATGGCGGCGAAAACTTGTGTCATGTGCGCATCGAGCGCGGTGATGTCTGGGTCGATACTGCTCACGCTGGGGCCTCCTGTGTGCGGTCAACGGTGAGCATACGCTCCACATACTTGGCCAGAACGTCAACTTCAATGTTGACACGCTCACCAATGTCCAGCGTACCCAAGGTGGTGGCCGCCAGGGTGGCCGGGATGAGTGAGACAGCAAACTCGTGCGCGGGTTCATCAGCGGCTGTTTCGCCTGCGGTGGTGCCGTCGTCAGGCAGGATCCCACCAGGAAGTACCCCATCGGACAGTGTTCCGCTGGCCTGGCTGGCGTCGAAAACTTCGGTGATGGTCAGCGACGTACCGGACACAGCAATCGACCCTTGCGGCGCAACATATTTTGCCAGGTGGGCAGGGAGGGTGAAACGCAGTATGTCCCACCTCTCCCCCGGTTGACGGTTCAGCAGGGTGGCGACACCATCCACATGACCTTGGACAATGTGGCCGTCTAGGCGGCCTGCCGCTGGTAGGGCACGTTCCAGGTTGACAGGTGCCCCGGCGCGCAGGTCACCCAGGGCGGTCAGGCGGAGGGTTTGCGGCATAACGTCGAAGGCCAGGGCGCGGTCGTCAATCTCGACAACGGTGAGGCAAACCCCGTTGACAGCGACCGACTCCCCCAGCTTCACCTCGTGGGCGAAAGACGTTTCAATGACCAAGAAGGCATCTTGCCGGGAAGTCTGGGGCGCATCGTCGGCGCTGCTGTCAAGGGTTTCGCTGCCGGGTTGTCCGTCGTAGGCGAGCAGGCGGACGCAGCCCATTTCTTCGACAATGCCAGTAAACATGTATTTCCGATCCTTCTAGTGAGGCTGCTTGTTGGGAGCCGATAGGGCAAAGGGGTGGTCTCCGCCGAGGTTGTTCCGCTGCGCGATGAGGAGAACGTCTTGGTCGTACCGTCGAATATCGACGGTCTGCCATCGGGGAGCCTGAGCAATAGTGGTCACACCAAAATCGCCGACGGCGCTGGAACCTGTACCCAAGATAACGGGAGAAATGTAGGCGTGAACCTCATCGACTACGCCCGCTTGGAGCGCTGCTGTCGCTACTGCTGGCCCGCCCTCAATGAGAACGTGGCGGAACTCACGCTCATTTAAAGCGGCGAGGACTTCTGCTATGTCGTGTGTGCGCAGGTGAAGCACGTGCCCGGGCGGTTGGGCAAACACTTTGGCGTCATCGGGAATATTGCGCAATCCGACGATGACTCGTAGGGGCTGATGGGCGGCGGAACGTGGGGAGCCGTCGATGGTGCGGGCAGAAAGTTGCGGGTCATCAGCGAGCACGGTGCCCGTGGTGACGATGATGGCGTCGAACTGCGAACGGGCTTGCAGAGACTGATCCCGGGAATCCGGGCAGGAAATCCATTTGCTTGTCGAGTCGGTGGCGGCGACGCGGCCATCTAGCGTGGTCGCCATTTTTAGCGTGACGTAGGGGCGGCCCAGCGTGACCGAGGTGTACCAGTGCCGCACCAGGTCGAAGGCTGCTTGTGTCTGGGCCGGGTCGAGGGATTCGGGGCCTGTGACCTGTACGCCTGCCGCGCGGAGAAGGGCGGCTCCCCCGCCTGCCGTCGGTGACGGGTCGCCTAGCGCGTAGACGACTTGGCTGATTCCAGCATCAAGAAGGGCCTGGGTGCAGGGGCCTGTGGCCCCCGTGTGCTTGCAGGGTTCCAAGGTGACAACAGCTGTTGCACCCCGGGTGTCGTTTCCTCGCGCGTGGGCGTCGCTGATCGCTTCAACTTCGGCGTGCGGTGTTCCGCCCCCCTGGTGCCAGCCCTCCCCCAGCGTGGCGCCGTCGGGGCTAGTGATGACGCAGCCCACTCGCGGATTAGGCCACAGAACAGTGCCGCGGTCTGCCAGGCGCAACGCGCGCTCCATGATGGAAGAAACATTCACAGCCATACCCACCCTGTAATGCTATCGGGAGCCGCCGACATCAACGAACCGGAGACCTAACGAAAACGACCTGCGGCCAGTAGCCACAGGTCGTTCTCATGTTCGTCGGGATGACAGGATTTGAACCTGCGACCCCTTGACCCCCAGTCAAGTGCGCTACCAAGCTGCGCCACATCCCGAAACTCATTGGTGAATGAGCCGCCCCTTTCAGGGCCGACGAGAATCCTACAACACTTCGCAGGGTGGTTGGAACGCATCTGGACGTGTTGCAGCGTGGCGGCGGTCACGATTTCGCGGAACGCCTAGTTTCGCAGCAGAGATGACAGGGGAATGTCGGCGGCTTGGGCGGTGATGTGGAGGCCGTCAGGTTCGACGGTGATGTTCTGGACGGCGACGCCTTCGGGCAGGGGAACCTGGAAGGCCAGGCTGGACAGTAC
>JAITCK010000142.1 GCA_031283115.1 Cellulomonadaceae bacterium
TCATCGGTTTTCTGGGCATTGTCACTGCTGCCGAGTTTCACGCGCCAGAACCCCTGCTTTGGCTGAGCGCCGCCATCATCGGTGGCGCGTCGGGCGGATACGGCGCCTACGTGCGGGCACGTTGGTCGTACGTCCTCAAAGACGGCCCCAAACTTCATACGGCCTTCTCTTTGGAAGGGGCCATCGACGAGGGCATTTTTGTTGTTGGCCCCATCATCGCTACCCTGCTGGCCACGGGTATTGAACCGGCTTCCGGTGTCGTTTTTGCGGCCCTGGTGGGCCTGGCTGGTGGCCTGTGGTTCCTATCGCAGCGCGAGACTGAACCGCCTATCGTCGCTAAAACGCTGGCATCCGATACGGCAGCCGCCACCACGTCAGTTACCAGCCCGCCAGCCATTCTTGTTCCTGGTGTTCCCTTCATCGCTGGAACCTTTGTCGCTATGGGAGCCGTTTTCGGGTCAGTGGACGTGTCCACGGTGGCCTTCGCTAAAGCCGCAGGCCACAGCAGTATGGCTGGTTTGTTTTTGGCTTTTATCGCCTTCGGATCCATGTCAGCGGGCCTGGCCTACGGGGCGAAACACTGGAGGTCACGCCTGTCTAGCCGTTTCGCAGTGGGCACGCTCATGCTGGCAGCAATGGTGACCCTGCTACTCACCGTCCATTCCGTTATTGTGCTGCCCTTTGTCATGGTGCTCACCGGTATCGCTATCGCCCCCACCATCATCAACGGCAACGCCATGGTCCAAGCTCTAGTGCCGCTTGATCGCCTCACCGAAGGCCTGGCCTGGATAGGCACCTCCCTCAACGTGGGCGCCTCGCTGGGGTCATGGTTGGCCGGTATGCGAATTGACGCGGTGGGAGCCCACGGCGGATTCTTTGTGGCCATGATTGCCGGATGGGTGATGGTGTTGTTAGCCCTCATCGCCCTGCCTGTCTTGCGCAAGCAGCCGGGTCGGCAGCCTGCCGAACCCGTACATGACGGTGACGCCTGACGGTTCCGCCGTCAGTGGTATGTTTCTTGAGTGAGTACGCCGACACCGGGCATTGAACGCCAACTCGAATCTGCGCCTCAACCAGGCGACCGCCTGCCCGCCCCCACCGTCACCCATAACGACGCCGACGGCAAATATGAGGCCCGTAATGATGCCGGGGAACTCATGGGCTGGCTGGGCTACCGTCGCAACGGCTCCACCATCGTCACCTATACGACGCAAACCCTGCCGCAGTTCCGTGGCCAAGGTGTCGCCTCCGCTATGGCCAAAGCCGTACTTGATGACGCCATAGCCGACGGAAGCACCGTCGATGCGGCCTGCTGGTATGTTGCCGAATACATCCAACGCCACCCCAAATATCAGCGTCTCACCGCCGCCGAGTGGGGCTTCTGACACTGCTGGACTGACGGACGCGGCGAGGTATCACGAGCCGTTCAAGCCTGCTGACCGTAAACTCGGTTTCGTGCGTATTGAGGCCGCAGACGTTGTTGTCGTAGGTGGCGGGGCTGCCGGGTTGAGCGCGGCACTGGCGGCGCTAGAAACCTTTGCTACCGATGGGCGAAACGCTGCCCGCGTCGCCTTGGTCTCCAAGGTTTACCCCATGCGGTCGCACACGGTAGCTGCTGAAGGAGGAGCAGCCGGTGTCGTCCCCTGGGGTGATGATTCCTTGGACGCTCACCTGGCCGACACACTGGCCTCCGGGTCTGGGCTGGGTGACCAGGCTGCCGCCCAATGGATTCTTGAACGGGCACCCCGCGAGTTGGCCCGCCTTGACCGCCTGGGGATGCCCTGGTCACGCGACGATTCCGGGCGTCCCGCTGTGCGGCGGTTTGGCGGCATGTCCAACCCGCGCACCTGGTTCGCCGCCGACAAAACCGGCTTTCACATGCTGCACACCCTCTTCCAAGAATCCCTGCGGCACACCCTAACCACCGCCGATTCCCGCGACAGCGCCGCCCCCAGCATCATCCGCTACGACGAACACATCGCCCTCGACCTCCTGATGTCCGATGGGGGAGGGGCGCGCGGCATCGTCGCCTACGACCAGCAGCAGGGCCACGTAGTAGCCTTTGTCGCCCCAGCCGTCATCCTGGCGACAGGTGGTGCCGCACGGGCCTGGGGAACCTCCACCAACGCGGGCATCGTCACCGGCGACGGCCTATCCATGGCCTTGCGGGCCGGTCTGGCCTTGCGTGACATCGAGTTCGTTCAAGTTCACCCCACCTGCCTGCCCGCCACCGGCATCCTCATCACGGAGGCGGCCCGCGGCGAAGGCGGGGTGCTGCTGGACCGCAACGGCGACCGCTACCTAGCCGACTACGGGTTAGGACCGGTCACCCCCGTCGGCCAGCCCGTCCCGCGCACCATGGAGTTGGGGCCGCGCGACCGCCTGTCGCAAGCCTTCTGGAAGGCCGACCGCGACGGACGAACAATCCCCTGGCATGACGGCGCCGACGGTGCTGCTGGGAGCGTCGGCGCTGCCGGAGGCGGCGAAACGGATGCCGCAAGCGGTACATCGGCTGGTGCTAGGCGCAATGTTGTGCACCTCGACCTGCGTCATGTTGGCGACTTCCTCCTCAAAACCCGCCTTCCTCTGGTCACCGGCCTGGCCCGGCGCTACGTGGGTGTTGACCCTCGCTTCGGGTTGATTCCCGTATGTCCGGCAGCCCACTACACGATGGGCGGTATTCCGACAACACCGCAAGGGCAGGTGCTCGACGGCGCAGGTCAGGCTGTCCCCGGCCTCTACGCTGCCGGAGAATGTGCCTCCACCGGCCTCCACGGAGCCAACCGGTTGGGCTCCAACTCCCTAGTAGAAACCCTGGTAGTAGGCCGCGCTGCCGGAGCCTTAGCCGCAGGTGATACAGGAAGTTTCGACGGACTCTCCGCTTCGCCCCGCTACTCAACCACCGACAAGGCCCTCACCGACCAAGCCGAAGCCCTGGCTCAACCCTGGCTGGCCATGCGCGGCCAAGGCAGCGAATCTCCCGCTCATATCCGCCGCGACTTGGGTGCTCTCCTTGACGCTGACGTAGGAATCTACTGTGACGCTGACGGCTTGGCTCGCGCCCGCGCCAGCATCGACAGCCTCCGTCAACGTTTCGCCGATGTCCGCGTCGCCGATACCTCGTCTGTTTTCAACACGGATTGGGCGCAAGCCCTTCAAGTGGGCGCCATGCTAGACGTTGCTGCCGCCGTCGTCGCTGCGGCAGAAGGTCGCCACGAATCCCGGGGTGCCCACCAGCGCATCGACCATCCAGACGCCGACGCCGCACCCAAACATTCCATCGTCGTCACAGGTCAAACCGGTGTGCCGGAGGTGTCTTATGTCTGAGGGAACCATCCGCGTCACCGTGACCCGGCAAGAACCCGGCCAGCCGCCCCGCGATGAAACCTACGATGTCCCCTTCGATGAGCGAACCTCCGTCTTAGACGCCCTCGACTGGATCAAAGACACCGTCGATGCGACCCTGACCTTCAGATGGTCCTGCCGGTCAGCCGTCTGCGGGTCCTGTGGAGTCATGGTCAACGGACGGCCCGTGCTGGGCTGCGAAACCTTTGTTGCCGGGTATGCGACCTCGGGCATCACCGTTGGCCCCATGTCTCATGCGGCCGTCCAACGTGACCTGGCCGTCGATACCGAAGACTTCCTGGCCAAACTCCGCAGCGCCTTCCCTTGGATGCTGCCGGAACCTGCTGCTTTAGCGGTCGAGGGCAGCGCCGGTGACGGTGGGGCGGTTGACCTGGCCGCGCTGGTATCCACGCAAACCCTGGAACAACTCGAAGCCTTCCGCACGTTGGCCCAATGCATTGACTGCATGTTGTGTTACGCCGCCTGTCCCGTTCTGGCCGAGGTTCCCGGCTTCACCGGCCCTGCGGCGATTGCTACGGCGCAGCGGTGGAATCACGACTCCCGCGACGGCGGCGATGAACAGCGTTTCGAAGCCCTGGCCGACAACGAAGAAGGCATCTGGCCTTGCATCCAAAACGGCGCCTGTACCCGAGTCTGCCCTAAAGGTGTCGACCCCGCCAAAGCCATCAAAGACCTCCAACGCCTAGCGATGGGTGCCTAAAAACAACTCAGACCAAGGCCGGAGTGGTGAGGGTCAGCCAGCCAGGGCTGCGCTGACAACATCTTTGGCTTCGGTTTGGACTTGGGCTAGATGGTCTTCGCTGATGAAGGACTCGGCGTAGATTT
>JAITCK010000165.1 GCA_031283115.1 Cellulomonadaceae bacterium
TGCGCGAGAAAATCCGGGTTGAAGACCGCGGCTACATTCGCAAAACCACTCCTGACCTGGCTGACGTGTCTTTGACAGTGTTCGGTCACGGCTGCGGCACCGTCAAAACGGACTTCCCCCGCACCCCCAACACCACACAAATGTTCCTGACCATCAAAGACGCCACCGTCCTTGACGCCTTACGCCAGGCAGACTTCGCCCAGTTTTACCGCAACGTCGCCTACATTCCCGCCCTCAGCATCACAGAAATCCACCAAGCCCTCAACACCTATTTCGATGATGCGAACTGACAGTCCCACACCGCCAACCAGGAAACCTGCGAAAAAACGAAGTTTTAACCCTGAACCAAGCCCACGATTGTGCCGCCCGAAGGGCGAACCACAGACATGAGGAGAGCGACCCTGGCCCGTCAGGGCAAGGATCGCTCTCGATCGAGTGGACCTGGTGGGAAGAGGTTCCAACCCTTCCACAGGGCCTAAAGTTGCTGGTCAGGCAGCGTATTGAGTTTGAGGCTGGGCGGTTGGAGCCGTGGGTTGAGCCAGAGGAACAGCCGGTTCAGCAACTTCGGCGTCTGAGTGTTGATGAGATTTCTGACCTTGTTGCTGGCTATCGTGACGGGCAGACGGTCTTTCAGTTGGGTTCTCGATTTGGTATCAACCGTAAGACTGTGGGGGCTATCTTGAAGCGTCAGGGTGTGTCAACGAGCAAGGGTGTCCCGCAGGAGGATTGGCCGGAGTTGTCACGGTTGCGGGCTGAGGGTTGGAAGTTGAGGGCACTGGCGGAAAGGTTCAGTGTCGAAGCGGATACGGTTAGTCGTACCCTTCGTAGGTGCGCGACTCTCGCCGCTGGATAGGGTTTTGCCCTCTCTCTGCCTTCAAGGTGGTGTCTGGGTGCCTAACGCACTCAGACACCACCTTTCTGCTCACTCACGCCCCAAGCCCACCACCTGGTCTGCGTGTACTTGGTGCGGGCATCGCTACGGCTCTGTCACAGCGGGTCGGCATTGGTTGAGGGGTTTGCCGGTGGCGGCTCGCACGGCTCGGCGCATGGTGTCGATGGAGGCGAATCCGGCTTTCTGTGAGATGCGGGTGACGGGCATGGTGGCGAAGCGGGGGTCTTGGAGCATGGCGAGGGCGGTGTGGGTTCGCATGAGGGTTAGATGTTCGGAGACTGTATCGGTGTGGGTGAAGGCTCGCTGCACGGTGCGAGCCGAGACGCCTAATGCTGCCGCGAGGGTTTCGACATTCAGGGTCGGGTCGCTGTGGTGGCGGCGTAGGTGGCTCATTGCTGTACCGAGCAGGCCGGGTATGGCGTCGTAGTCGTCCAGGTTCAGGGGTGGGGCTGTGGTGATGACGGCGAGCATCAGGGACTCGACAGATTGTCTGATGACGGTGCGTTCGCTGTGGTGCAGGGCGTGAACATCACGGCGGACTATTGCGCGGGCAAAGCCGGTCAAGCCTGCTAGGAGGGTTGTTTCTTTCGGCCACCAAGCGCTGTGGTCTATGGCAGCGTTGGAGGCAACGGACGGGTCATCGACAGCAATATCGACATACAGCACGGTCAGCGGGCTGTGTATGGCGTAACTGAATCGTTGACGCCCTGGGATAAGGATGGCACTGCCGGGATTCATCGGCAGGATTCGCAGGCCCATCCGAACGGTGGCTTCCCCGTCAAGGACTATCGCAAGGCGGGTGACGGCGTGGGCGTGCCCGAAGTTTTCAACAGTGTGAACCGTGACACCGGGAGCGTATTGGAATATCCCGACGACGATGGGGCCAAGACGGCAGGCAGCAATCTTGGCTGCGAAACGTGCCTTCGTTTCGGCAGTATCCGCAACCGCGCTGACTTCTCGCAGCCCGCTGGCTCCGGTCATGCGGCGCACTTGGTTTCGTCCTGCCCCGCCAGGTGAAAACACTGAGCCGCACGCCCGCATTCGGTGTTCTAGGTGCGTGGATTCTTCCACTCGTGATTTCAGATATTCCGTAATAGGCATCGCAGAACAATGCCAGCAGCCCAGCGGTCACCACTGTGTTGTGTATGGAACCGCTGCATGTTCTGGCTGAATAAGCGCCGCTAACCTCGCTATTGGCGCATATAGCCCACACACTGGCTCGACGTAATGGCGGCACATCGCGCAGGCGGGCCGCTGCTCTATTTCCCTTCCCCCGCACGCCGTTACACCAGCCATGACGCGGAAGCGGACGGCATAACAAACCTGGGCGCCCGCACCGTCTCAACGGACGCCTGGATGACTTCGCGCACCTGTGCAGGTGTCCACAACCCCACATCTGGGGTTTCGTCATGTCCGGGCTGCCTGCCTGGGAAGGAGTACACCTTCCATGCCTACCATCTACTCTCCCTCAACCGTTGCCCCTCCTGACCGTTCCCGGCCTGCCCGTCAGCGGGCGCGGGCCGTCGTCTCTGCCGTTCTGAGCGTCGTGTTGGCGTTGTTGGGTGTGGTGGGGTTGGCTTCTCCTGCTGCCGCTGGCGTTGACCATGTTTCCGGTCATTGGGGCCATTACGGAACCATCCCGACCTGGTGGGGGACGATGACGTTTTCTGGTCGGTACGGGTTATGCGTGGACCCTGGCGTCCTGCCGCCGACCCTGCTCGATGACGCGACAGCCCACAAGGTCTGCGGCAACTCCACGGGCGGGACGCCGGACGATAACGCACAACTTGCGTATCTGCTGGCCCGTTATCTCGATACTGACGATGAGGCTACGGCGGTGTCGCTATCGCAGATTGGGCGCGGCCAGTATCACGACGGCATCCCGGTGTCTTACCCGAACCGCCTTGGTCAGATGCTCGATGAAGCCCGCAGAAACGCTGGCCCCAAGGATGCTTTTATCCAGGTTGATGCTGATGCTCTGCGTCTTTGGTATGGCCTGGTGCGGCGGGGCGAGAGTAGCCGGGATTTTTCTCACTTCCACCCCGGCTACACCGCCACCTTGCGCATCACCACCCCAAACGTCACGTTTACGGACGGCTCGCAGACCATGACGGTCACCACGAAAGACGCCGCCGCATCAGTTCCCCTCATCTCTCGCCATGACCTGATTGCGGACGAAAAAGTTAGCGTCACCGTGACTATCGGCGGTATTGAGTCGTCGTGCTATCTGCGTCACGAACCAGGCGGTCACCACCAACGAGTCGCTACCCCCTTACGGGAGTCCGCCTCCGCATCAGCCACCCACGCGCCGAAGGTGACCCGCTGGCAGCCGAAGGTCACTACAGAAATCTCTACGCCCACCCTCACCAAAGACGCCGCCTCGGTCACTGACCGGGTGAAGGCCGATGCTGTGAACGGGTCGCAGTGGCCGGTACGGGAATGGGCTAACGCTATCCAAACCCAACCGAAAACCTATTACTCCTTCACCGCGACCGGAGACCTGGTACGAGCCTCAACCCCTCCCGCACCCTCCACGTCCTTGCCTGCTGGAGCCAGTGTTGTTGCGACCGGAGCGAAAGCCACCCTGACCGGCCCTGGCGTATGGACGACTACCACCGTCCCCATGTCTGACGGTTACGGATCGGGCCATTACGCGCTGCGCTGGTGCCTGGATGCCGCCGCACAAGGTGTGAACGCGAAATATCTTCCGATCGGCGGCCCGTTTTGTGACTCCTATTTCGCGGACTCGGAGCGGTTCATCGTTCCGATGACACTAGGGATTTCGTCGCAGGTGCCTGTCCGCTTCCATCCCAAAGGCCAAGCCCCGGACGACACCATCACTGTGTTCTTGCCCGATAGCTGCGACCAGTGGATTGCCCGCGCAGACGGCACACCCGCCACCCTGACCGCGACCGGCATCTTCTGCGCCGCCTCCGATTCCACCTTCACCCCCTCCGACACCCCGCCTGCTGACGCCCAGATACTCGGTACCGCATCGGTGACGGTCACACTGCCGACCTCGGGACGTAACCCCGTCACCGTCGACGCCCCGGCTGGTTTTACTGTCCCGACCGCGCAATACGGAGTCTGGATATGGCACATCAACCGCGCCGACCAAACCCCCGACGTGGCCGCCTTGTTCGACAACGACCCGACCGATACTTTCGGACAGATTAGCGAAACCCACGTCACCCAAATGGACCTCACTATCGCCTCTGAGGTCACCCACGCCACCATCCCCGAACCGGCAGACGACGGACAGATTGAGGTCTGCGACACCGTATGGCTCGAACAGGGCAGCGAAGGGGACTTGTGGCTCAACCAATGGGGCACTACTACCCCAGTCGAAGTCCTCGTCACCGGGAGCCTGTTCCACTCTGCTGTCCCGGCAGCCATGACCCTCAACCCCGACCCCGCCACCACTAACAAGGTGGCTGACTTCTCGTTGGCATTCACAGCAGCAGGCCGCGACCGCGCTCAAACCGTCTGCCACCCGGTCAGTCACGGCCAGTACGGCGCCTACGGGTTCATGTACTCCATCGAGCCTGACAAGCAACCCGCAGCCACCAGGGACTTCCTCGCTCACGGGGAC
>JAITCK010000240.1 GCA_031283115.1 Cellulomonadaceae bacterium
AGCGACGATGACGGCGCCGACAGCACCCCAGAACCGCCCCAAACCCCATCGGCCAGCCTGACAACAGACGTACCTCCAACGGACAGCGCCCCGACAGCCAGCCCGGCAGAACTGGAACCCACCGCCACCGGGCAAACGCCCGCAGCGCCCACCACCAGTTCCCAGCCGACACTGACGCGCAAACAAATCCGCGAAATGGAAGCCCAACGCAAGGCCGCTGAAAAAGCCGCCAGCCGCACCGGCGTCCTCAAAGCCCTCACCGGTGCCATCCCGCTCATCCGCAAAGAAGCGCCCGCCAAAGCGGACGAACCCATGCCAGACGCTGGCACGCCAGCCGCACCAGGCGCCAGTAGTGAGCAAGAAAGTTCCGCCTGGCGCACCGCCTGGGGTATCGGCTCCGGGGAATCTGTGACCGACGCCGCCAGCCAAGACCCCCCGCAACCCCCGGCTGACCTGACTGACCCAGCCGCCAACCAGACCCCCTCGGAGGGACAGCAATGACCCGCACCCCACGCACCCGCGCCACCATGCCGCGCGTGGCAGCGGCCAGCCTGGCCGTCCTTCTCAGCGCCACCGCCCTGACCGGATGCGCAGGCGACCCGCCCAAAGCCCAACCCGAACCCTCCGCATCAGGCCCGGCCCTCGCCACCGAACAAAGCGACAGCGTGCTCGCTGAAATCAACACGGTGCTGGCAGCAGCCTCCGAAGCCCGCGACCCCGCACAACTGGCAGGCCGCCTCACCGGCCCAGCCCTAGCCGTGCGCACCAGCCAGTTGCAGGTGGCAGCCACCCGTGACAACAACGACCTGGTCACCGACCTGCCCGACAGTTACCAACAAATCATCATCCCCACCACCGAAAGCTGGCCGCGCACCGCCTACGCCATCACCGTAGTCACCGACGAACTCCAGCCCCCCCGCCTGCTGGCCCTACGCCAAAACAGCGCCCGCGACAACTACATGCTGTGGGCTTGGGTGCAACTACAGCCTGGCGTGCAAATGCCTGCCTTCGCCGACCGAACTTTCGGATCTGACGAACTCGCTCCCGACGACGCAAGCCTGCGATTCACCCCGCAAGACGCCGTCAACCAGTACGCCGACCTGCTCGCTAACGGCAGTGAATCAGCCTTTGTCGACAACTTTGAACCTGCCGACGATGACCAGTTCCGCACCTTCATGGCGTCGTGGATTTCCGCCCAACAGCAGGCCCTTCAAGGCGACCGCGTCAACGGCACCTACACCATCACCGTCGCCCCCATGGACGATACCCCCGTACTCGCAGTACGCACCGCCGACGGGGGAGCCATGGTCATGGCCGCACTCACCACCTCTGAACAGATGGAGGCTATGGAAGGCGCCACCCTCACCCCGCAAACCAAAACTGCACAAGCCCTGCTCCAAGGGCAAAACCCCAACAACCGCCTCAGTGCCGGATACGTGGACATGATCGCCCTGTTTGTGCCCGCTGCCGGGTCAAGCGCCCCGGTACGGCTGCTGGGATACTCCCACGTCCAAACCTCCGCCTCAGTGGGATAACTTGACGGTGTAACGCGGCGTAGACACTCACGGCGGCCTGTCGGGAAAGTAGAACGCAGGCATGGCCTACCATGTCCATCCATGAGCCTGCCCTCGAACAGCCCTGTGCCCCCCGCCGCTGCTGCGGCCACGCCTGCCCCTGCCCCGCAGCGGGGCGCCGTCGACCTTGCCGCTTTCGCCCAGCAGAGCGGTGCTGCTGGTGCCCTTGCTGGCGGCGGAGTTACTGGTTCTGGGGCTGGTGCTGGGACGACGGGCCGCTGGGTGCTTGACGTCACCGACGTCAACTTCCAGCAGGTGGTAGAAGAGTCAAAGCAGTACCCGGTCATCATCATCCTGTGGGCACCCTCCGACGCCGCCAACGCTGAAGTCGCCGCCGACCTGGCCGCCCTAGCCGACGAAGCGCAAGGCCGCTTCCTGGTTGGGCGGGTGGACGTGCAGGAATACCCGGCTATCGCGCAAGCCTTCCAAGTGACCGGCGTCCCCACGGTTGTTGCCCTGCTGGCAGGCCAGCCAGCCCCCCTGTTCGCAGGCAAGGCCAGCCGCGAGCAGATGGCTGACGTGCTGTCACAAGTGCTGGCAGCCGCCGCACAAAACGGCATCACCGGGGTAGCGCCCGCACAAACTGGAGTCGACGGGGAGCCTGCCGAGCCAGCCGAACCAGAAGTACCGCCCCTGCACCTGGAAGCCTACGAAGCCATCGAACGTGGCGACCTGCCCGCCGCCGAGGCCGCCTTCGAGTTAGCCCACAAACAAGACCCCAAAGACGAAGGCGCTGTGGCCGGGCTGGCCCAAGTGCGCATGATGATCCGCACCACCGGAGCCGACCCTGTCGCCTTGCGCCAAGCCGCCGACGCTGCGCCCGCCGACGTGGATGCAGCCTTGGCCGCCGCCGACGCAGACATGTCCGCCGGCCAGGTCGATGACGCTTTTGCCCGCCTGCTGGGACTCATGCCCGGCGCTGACGCGGAAACCAAAGAAACCTTGCGCGTGCGCCTGGTCAGCTACTTCGAAATCATCGGTCAAAGCGACCCCCGCGTCGCCAAAGCCCGCCAGCGCCTGGCCCTCTACCTGTACTAGAACGAGGCCGTGTATTTGGAGGCGAGCCTCCATGCCACCCGCAATCGTTTCGGCGTCGCAAATGCACTTGCGCGCCTCAACTCAATCGGGTGTCAGTGGCTGCCTTTAGGGTTAGCGGATTATGTCGAGTCTGCTCAGTTCCCTGCCTCAGTTCCGGTCTCTTGTCAGTGACGAGGACGCCTGGAGCGACCTGGGGGGCGGGCCTGCTCCTGCCAGGGATGGGCTGGTTGCTGGCCTGCCATCGGCGGATGCGGACGCCCTGCTGGACGGCCTCAACCCTCAGCAGCGGGCCGCCGTCATCCACCAGGGTTCGCCCTTGCTCATTGTGGCTGGGGCCGGGTCGGGCAAGACGCGCGTGCTCACCCACCGCATCGCCTACCTGCTGGCCACCCGCCAGGCTTGGGCCTCACAGATTTTAGCCATCACCTTCACCAACAAGGCTGCGGCGGAGATGCGCGAGCGGGTGGAGCACCTGGTGGGGCCGGAAGCCCAACGCATGTGGGTGTCCACCTTCCACTCGGCTTGCGTGCGCATTTTGCGGCGCGAATACAAGGCCTTGGGTTTGCGGTCATCCTTTTCCATTTACGATGCCGCCGACTCGCAGCGCCTAGTCACCCTGGTCACCCGGGAACTCAACGTGGATGCGAAAAAGTATCCGGCCCGGGGCCTAGCCCACCGCATCAGCGACCTGAAAAACGAGCTCATCGACCCGGAGACCTACCAGGGGGATGAGGAAAAAGACCCGGTCTTGGCCGATGTCTACTCCCTGTACCAGCAGCGGTTGCAGGCCGCATCGGCCCTGGACTTTGACGACATCATTATGACCACGGTCAACCTGCTCCAAGCCTTCCCGGCTGTCGCCGAGCATTACCGCCGCCGCTTCCGCCACATTCTTGTCGACGAATACCAGGACACCAACCACGCCCAATACGTGCTAGTCCGCGAGTTGGTGGGCGGCGCCGGAGCCACCCCGGCCAGCGCGGACATCCCCCCAGCCCAGCTGACGGTGGTGGGCGATGCCGACCAGTCCATTTACGCCTTCCGCGGGGCCACCATCCGCAATATTGAGGAGTTCGAGAAGGACTACCCCAACGCCACCACCATTCTGTTAGAGCAAAACTACCGGTCCACCCAAACCATCCTGTCCGCCGCTAACGCCGTCATCTCCCAGAACACAGGCCGCAAGGCCAAACGCCTGTGGACGGCGGCCGGAGACGGAGACAAGATTGTCGGCTACGTGGGTGACGACGAATACGGTGAAGCCCGCTTCATCGCCCAAGAAATCGACCAACTGGGCGACAAGCATGGTGTCCGCCCCGGTGACGTGGCCATCTTTTACCGGACCAACGCCCAATCCCGAGCCCTGGAAGAAGTGCTCATCCGGGTGGGCCTGCCCTACAAGGTGGTGGGCGGCACCCGCTTCTACGAACGCCGCGAAATCAAGGACGCCATCGCCTACCTGCGCGCCATCGCCAACCCCGACGACGATGTCAACCTTCGCCGCATCCTCAACGTGCCCAAGCGGGGCCTGGGCGACCGGGCCGAATCCACCCTGGCAGCCTTCGCCGACCGGGAACGAACCTCCTTGAGCGCGGCCATTGACGCCGCCGAATCCATTGGCGGACTGACGGCCCGCACCCTCAACCCCCTGGTTCGCTTCCGCGACCTCATGGCCGACCTGCGCGGCATGGCTGCGGCAGGGGACAGCCCCGCCACCCTGCTGACCGCCGTACTGGACCGGACCGGCTACCTGGACGAGTTGCGGGCTTCCGACGACCCGCAAGACGCCACCCGCGTCGAAAACCTGGCCGAACTTGTGGCCGTTGCCACCGAGTTCAGTACGGAAGCCCCCGAGGGCACCCTCGACGACTTCCTAGAACGGGTGTCCCTGGTGGCTGACTCCGATCAAATCCCTGCCGAAGATGTTACGGACGGTGAACCAGAACAAGGCGCCGCTGCTGTCGACCGCGTTGACCCCGGCGTGGTTACCCTGATGACCCTCCACACGGCCAAGGGCTTGGAGTTCCCGGTGGTGTTCCTCACCGGCATGGAGGACGGCACCTTCCCCCACATGCGATCCATGTACGACGAATCAGAACTGTCAGAGGAGCGCCGCCTGGCCTACGTGGGCATCACCCGTGCCCGCGAACGCCTCTACATCAGCCGGGCAGCCCAACGGTCAGCCTGGGGTCAGTCCATGGCCTTCCCCGAGTCCCGCTTCCTGGCCGATATCCCCGACGCCTTGTGGGATTGGCGCCGCCGGGAATCCGCCACCGATAGCCTCCGCAGTGGCGGGTCTGGCTGGGGTGGCTCTTACACGGCCCGCAAGGAATCCAATCCCGGCTACCGGTCGGCCCCCGTCCACACCAGCAGCCTCAAACCTCACCCCAAGTCTGCCCCGTCGTCTACGGGTGCCTCTTTCGGGTCGGCCACCCCCCGCAAGGACATCGACATTCCGTCCTTGTCCGTTGGCGACCGCGTCAACCACGACTCCTACGGCCTGGGTCGCGTGGTCGCCCTCGAAGGCGCTGGCCTCAACTCCGTCGCCAAAATCGACTTCGGCACCGAAGGCACCAAGCGCCTCCTCCTGCGCTATTCCCCCGTCTCTAAGTTGTAGCGCCCGGAGTGGGATACCTTGTGAGCGCATCGAGCCGATGTGAAACATCGGCGAATCTCAGCGAACGAGGTGTCCCACGGAAGGGCGCGGACACCGTAAGGTTCAGGCGTGGACTTGTTTGAGTATCAGGCACGCGACCTTTTTGCCCGGCATAACGTTCCCGTCTTGGGTGGCCTGGTGGCCACCACGGCAGAGGACGCCCGTGCTGCTGCGGCCGACATGTTCGGTATTACGGGCTGTGACGTGGTGGCTGTCAAGGCTCAGGTGAAGACGGGGGGGCGTGGCAAGGCGGGCGGCGTGAAGATTGCCAGCAGTGTTGCTGAGGCCACGGAGGCTGCCCAAGACATTTTGGGCATGGACATCAAGGGTCACACGGTGTTGCGGGTGATGATTGCCCAGGGTGCGGCCATTGAGCGGGAGTTTTATTTCGCTATCATGCTGGATCGGGCGTCGGGCGGGTATTTGGCGATAGCGTCCACGCATGGCGGCATGGATATTGAGCAGGCAGCCAGGGATCACCCGGAGGAGGTGGCCAAGGTGCCGATCGACCCGCTGGTGGG
>JAITCK010000014.1 GCA_031283115.1 Cellulomonadaceae bacterium
AGGCAATGATGTCGGCGTCTAACGAGGCGATAGCGGCGGTGAAATCTTCTGCCGTTGCCGCGCCTGCACCGTGTTCAATGTTGAAGGTGGCCAGCCGGAGCGTCATGGGGAAACTTGGCCATCGTCGGTGCTGTCCGTGCTGTCTGCGTCGGCGTCGGCTGCGTCGGTGCTGGCCGCATCAGCGACGACTTTTTGTTGGCGGGCCATGCGGTACAGAATGAGGCTGGGAGCTGCCAGTACCACAAAGAAGACGGCAACGATGACGGGGTAGAGGGCGTGCGGGATACCCTTTTGCCCGGCCTGGGGAATGAAGGTCATCACAAAGGCGGCAAAACTGGCGACAATACCGATAACGGCCACAATGTAGAGCCCCGGCGCCCGATACCCTTCCATACCAGATTTCTTTGTTTTGCGCAGAATAATCGCGGAAACAAACATGAACATATACATTGTCAAATAGAGGGCTACTGCCATGCCAACGAGTACAGAGAACACGTCAGACACGTTGTCAGGGAAGACAATGTAGAGGCAGGCGAGAATCGTGACAACGATACCCATAATAATGTAGATGCCAGATTGCGCGTCGTTCTTGTTTGTTTTGTGGAAAAAGGCGGGCAGAGCATCATCCTTGGCGGCGTGGTAGAGGATGCGCGAGGGGCCAGAAATCCATGTGACGATGGAGGCGATGCCGCCAAACACGATGAGCAGGTAGACAACATTGCCCAGCCAGGGCACATGGAAGGCTGCGAAGAACTTGCTGAAGGCCACCATGACACCGTCGGCAGTGTGTGATTTGTCCCCTGACAGCACCATCGACATGATGAGGGTGGGCACAATGAAAATGCCCAAGGTTCCAGCGAAAGCGATACCGATCACGCGCGTGAAGTCACGCCTAGGCCGGGGCAGGTGGCTGGCGTGAACAGCATTCATTTCCATGCCAGCAAAGGCCAGGAAGTTTGACACAATGAGGGCCACAGATGCTGGGCCAGCCAGGGGGGGCAGTAAGTTTGTCCCTTCCAGCGCATTGTTGGGTTCATGCTGGCCGGTAACAAGCCAGGCAATACCAAGAGCAACAAGAATGCCGGCAGGAATAATGGTGCCAATCAGCCCGGCCCGGGAGGCGATTTTAGCGAAAAGGTTCCCCCCATGCATTCCCACCCACACGGCCCACCAAAAGACCACCACAATAACGATAGCCGTATAAATTCCCGAGTTTGCTAATCCGCTAAGGTTGACAAAGTAGGCGGCCGCCCCGGCAATCATCGCCAATTGCGCCGGATACCAGACAATGTTGTGCGTCCACTGCACCCACACGGCCACCAGCGCCCACCGCTGCCCTAGGGCTTCCTTGATCCACTCGTAAACACCGCCCGGCACTGAGGCAGACAGTTCTGCCGCAATGAGCGCCGTAGGCACAAAGAACAGGGCGGCAGGAATAAGCCACAGCAGGATGGACGCCCAGCCGTAAGCCGCCATCGCTGGCAGAGATCGCAGGGAGGCCACCGTAATAGTGGTCATCACCGCCATTTGAAAAACGGTGATGCGTGTTTTGCTGGCATCCAGGCCCGGCGCAGAGTTCATGTCTCAACTTTGCCGCAGCCGCCACAACTGCGCACGAATCGGCACCATCTGCGCCCCGCCGTTCCAGCGGGGCGCAGATGGTGCCAAGCACACATGTCAGGCCGTATGAGTGCGCGGTGGTGAACCAGTGAAGCCCTAGGCCCCTGCCGACAAAGCGCTCACTTCCACACCGTAGGCGGGAAGCCTGCGGGCCTGACCGGCCACCATCAAGTCTCGTTCATGGTCGGCATGGTTGATGACAAACAGCATGTCGCCCCGCCGCACGGCTTCTGCCTGGTCTGTCGGCTCGTCAAAGAGGCCAGTGGTCACGCCTGCGTCGTCGAGCAGGCGGGCCATGATGGAGTCGATCAGGTCATTCGAAGGCTGGGTGGCCACATACCAGGCAGCCCCACCGTCGCCTGCGGCACGCCTGGTGACGGCAGGCTGACCTGCGGCAAAGCCGTCAGCAAAGCGGGCGACCACGTCAGCATCATCTGCCAAAACGATCTCTTGCCAGAGTCCAGCCTCGCCAGCCAACTGGCCTTCGATGCGCGTGCCGGGAACGGGGAACCTGGTGGATGCGGCAGGGTCGGGGTGGCGTTGGTCGTAGGGGGCTGCCAGCGGGGCAAACTCTTCGATGCGGATGCCCATTGTGCTGCGCAGCGGTCCCAGATAGCCGCCAAGGTAGGCGTGGAGGTTTTCGTTGAGGATGCCGCTTTGGTAGGTGGCCAGCAGGGTGCCCCCACCGGCCACAAACTGGGCCCAGCCTTGCAGGGCCGCCTCAGAGGCAACCTGCACTACCGGGGCGATGACCAGGTCATACCCGGACAGGTTGCCGTCTGCTTGGACAAAGTCGACGGTGATGCCGCGGCGCAGCAGCGGTCGATACCAGCTGAGCACGGTGGCGACGTAGTCGATGCGGGTGGGTTGGGCTTCCTGGTCGAGTGACCGCCAGGAATCCCAATCGAAGACGATGCCCACCCGGGCCGGTACCTTCCGGCCGATAACGTTGGGGCTGATGGCTGCCAGTTCACTGCCCAGGGCGGTGACTTCACGGAAGATTCGCGTGTCTTCGCCGCCGTGGGGCACCATGGAGGCGTGGAACTTTTCTGCGCCTGCCTTGGCTTGACGCCACTGGAAGTAGAGGATGCCGTCTGCCCCGCGAGCCACGGCCTGTAGTGAGTGGGCGCGATTCATGCCAGCAGGTTTGGGGGCGTTGCGTGGCCTCCAGTTGACGGCTGACGTGGACTGTTCCATGAGAATCCACGGACGGCCCCCACCCAGGGATCGCATGAGGTCGCGGGTGGCGGCGGCCATAATGTAGTGGTCAGAGTCGGCGGGGTCGGGGTAGAGGTCGTCTGACACGTAGTCCATGTGTGGCGCCCACTGCCAGTAGTCAGCGTCACGGAAGAAGCCCATAAAGTTGGTGGTGATGGGGATGTCCGGGGTGATTTCCCGAATGACGGCCTTTTCGGCGAGGAACAAGCCCAGCAGGGCGTCAGAGCTGAACCGCTCCCAGTCGATAAGTTGGGTGGGGTTGGGGAAGGTTGGCATGGCTGCCGGGGCTCCCACCTGGTCAAAGTCCCCGTAGGCCTGGGACCAGAAGGCGGTTCCCCAGGCGTCGTTGAGGGCGTCAATGGTGGCGTACTTGTTTTTCAACCAGGCCCGGAAGGCTTCTACCGATTCGGCGTCGTAACTCATGGGCACGTGGCAGCCGTATTCGTTGGAGATGTGCCAACTTTCGACGGCCGGATGGCTGCCGTAGCGGTCTGCCAGTTGGCGCACCAAGCGGATGGCCAACTTGCGGAAGGTTGACGATGACGGCGAATACTGTTGCCTCGACCCTACGCCCAAGCGAACACCGTTGATGTCGACGGGGAGGGTGTCGGGGAAGAGGGTGGCCATCCAGGGTGGCGGGGAGGCAGTGGCGGTGGCCAGATCGATGCGGATGCTTCCCGCCTCCATGGTGGCAAACACGTCATCGAGCCAGCCGAAGTTGAAGACGCCGGGCTCCGGCTCAAGTTTGGCCCAGGAGAAAATCGGCAGGCTGACCGTGGTGACGCTTGCCCGGTTCATCAGGCGGACGTCGTCATCCCACACGTCGCGGGGCCACTGGTCGGGGTTGTAGTCGCCGCCAAAGCGGATGGTGGGCGGGGTGAAGGTGGGCACGGGGTGTTCCTTTTCTTCTTGTCGTTGTCAATAAGCCTCAATGTCGGTCACCATTCGGCGAAGGAGCCGTCGCTGTGCCGCCAGACGGGGTTGCGCCAGCGGTGTCCTTGCGCGGCCCGGTCTCGCACGTAGTCTTCATCAACTTCAATTCCCAGCCCTGGACCGTCGGGAATGGTAACGAGCCCGTCAGTGTAGGTAAACACGGTTTTGTCGACGATGTAGTCGAGCAGGTCGTTGCTGGTGTTGTAGTGGATGCCCAGGGATTGCTCTTGGATGACGGCGTTGTAGGTGACGGCGTCTAGTTGCAGGCAGGCGGCTAGGGCGATGGGGCCTAGCGGGCAGTGGGGGGCCACAGCGATATCATAGGCCTCCGCCATGCTGGCGATTTTGCGGACTTCGGTGATGCCGCCGGCATGGGACAGGTCGGGCTGGATGATGTCGACCACGCCGGAGGTGATGACGTTTTTGTAATCCCAACGTGAATACAGGCGCTCACCTAGGGCGATGGGGGTGGTGGAGTTGCGCAGCACGTCGGCGATGCCGTCCACATGTTCACTGAGTACGGGTTCTTCAATAAACATGAGCTGGTAGGGGGCCAGGGCTTCGATGAGAACCTTGGCCATGGGCCGGTGGACTCGCCCGTGGAAGTCAACACCAATGCCGACGTCAGGCCCCACGGCGTCACGAATGGCTTTGACGTTGGCGACCACCTGGGCCACCTTGTCGGCGGAATCGAGGTAGTGGAGTTCTTCGGGGCCGTTCATTTTGACTGCGGTGAAACCGCGCTGTACCCGGTCGACGGCTTGGGCTGCGGTGTCGGCGGGCCGGTCGCCGCCAATCCAGGAGTACACCTTGATGCTGTCGCGCACCTTGCCGCCCAGCAGTTGGTGGACTGGCGCGTTCAAGGCTTTGCCTGCGATGTCCCATAAGGCCTGGTCGATGCCGGACATGGCGCTCATGTGCAGGGGGCCGCCCCGGTAGAAGGCCCCACGGTAGAGCACCGTCCAATGGTCTTCGATGCGGCGCGGGTCGGTTCCGATGAGGTAGTCGGCCAGTTCGTCAATGATGGCGGCCACGGAGGCTGCCCGGCCTTCGAGGGAGGCTTCACCCCAGCCCACCAGCCCCTTGTCGGTTTCGATGCGGACAAAGAGCCAGCGGGGCGGGACGGTGAAGGTGGTGACGGACGTGATTTTCATGCGGCTTCCTTCCAGGCAGCGACCAGGGTATTGGCCCGGTCGATGACACGGTCGAGGCTGTCGCCTGCACTGTAAAGAGGGGAGCCGATGCCTGCTCCGACGGCGCCTGCCGCAACCCATTGGGGCATGGTGCTGGCGTCGATTCCACCAACGGGAATAACTGGTGTTCCTGCTGGCAGTACGGCCTTCCAGGCCCGCAGCCCATCAGGGCCGACGGCGCTGGCGGGGAAGAGTTTGAGTCCGGTGGCCCCGGCGGCCAGGGCAGTGAAGGCTTCGGTGGGTGTGGCCACTCCCGGCCACACGTGCAGGCCCAGGCTGATAGCGGCAGTGATGACGTCGGTGTTGGTGTTGGGGGCGACGATGAGCCTGCCGCCCGCCGCCGCAACATCGTGGACAGCCTGGACGGTAAGCACGGTTCCGGCCCCAATGTGGGCGCCGGGCAGGGCCTGGCAGGTGCGGCGGATGGATTCAAGCGGGTTGGGCGAGTTGAGCGGGATTTCTACCGCGTCAAAACCCGCGTCAAGGATGGCCGACGTATAGGCCACCACCTGGTCGGGGGTGATTCCACGCAAAATGGCGATCAGGCCACCTGGGGAGGCGGGGCTCGCAGGCCCAACAGGCCCAGTAGCCTCAACAGGCTCAACGGGCTCAACGGGAATGGTCATCGGCTGAACTCCATCCGTGAGGAAGAGAGGGAAGGGGAGGTAGAAGGGGCGACGGGCAGTTGCCCATCTGTCGGGGAGGGTATGAGTCCTGCTGTTTCCGCTACCTGTGCCAGCCCCGCGATGGTGGCGGTGTCGTCGAAAAGTTGGACGGTGACGCCGTAGCCTTCTAAGGCGATGCGGTAGCGCTGGGTCAATGCCGGGGCGCCACACAGGGCGATGGTGTGGGCGTCCCGGGTGCGGCCTAGCGCGTGGCGGATCTCGTGGCCGATGAGCAGGCCCGACAGGTAGTCACGGACTTCACTTGGGGCTAAACGTCCGGCCATGACGGCGGTTCGGGCGGTAAAGATCAGGGAGGTCAACCCGTAGGCAGCCCCGTAGTCCCTGTCGGTGTCGAGGCCGCGGTTGAAGGCGTCAGACGCCTGTGGCCCCGCCGCAGGCTCACTCTCACTCACCACAGACTCTCCCGTCACAGGCTCCCCCGCCAACTGGCTGAGGATCGACTGGTTGGCCAGGAGGGCGTAAGCCTCCCCCGTCATCGTCGTAGAAAACCCTGTGATGGTGTCACCGTCCAGCCAGGCCCACTTGCTGTGGGTTCCCGGTAGAACGATGAGGTCGGGCGGGTTTGTGGCGCTGGCGATGATGCCTGCGATCTGGGTTTCTTCTCCCCGCATGACATCGTCAAGGGGGCTTGTTGCACGGACACCGGGAACAATCCACACGTCAGCGGCGGAACTCGGTGCGCGCGTCAGATGCTGGGCAAGGGCGGCGGTTGACGTGGGAACGTCCAGGTAGGGGGCCGTGACCCAGCCGTGATTGGAGCCGACCATGCCCGATGCGATAACCGGAAGGCCAGGGTGGGCGGCAAGCCACTGGCCGCACAGGCGGGTCAAGGCCGCATCGAAGGCGGCAGCCCGTGCCTGCGGTGTGGTGCATCCGTCGGAAACCCGGCGGGAGCCGTCATGGGCTGAGGTAATCTCGCCCATGACGGCTCCTTCTGAGCCCAGCAGCCAGGCCCGAAAGGATGTTGTTCCCCAATCGACGGCGATAAGCACAGGCTCTAACATAGCCGATTGGGCGAGGGCGGCTGCGTGGGCGAACATGTCAATCAGTTGACGGTGAAGCCCTGAGTTTCCGCGAAGGAGAGAAGACGCTCCTGCCACGGGGCCATGTTTTCCAAGATGGTGCCGTTGCCGATGAAGGCCTGGCCGATAGTCTCGGGGAAGGACTCGTTGACGTAGGCCATGAAAGGAAGCCAGGACCAGCCGGGGACAACGTGGTTGGCCGAATCGGCGAGAACACGGTTGATCTGCTGGCCGCCAAAGTATTCGATCTCACGGTTGAGGAAGTCTTCGTCAGCCAGTTCGGCCACCGTGGCCGGGAAGCCGCCCTGGGACAGGCGGGCTTCAATGCCGTCACCGGCAGCCAGGAACTCCATGAAGGCGTAGGCCAGGGCCGGGTTTTGTGCCGAGGTGGTCATAGTCATGGACGAGCCACCGGTTTCGGCGGTGTCCATGCGGCCTGCCTCAAACTGCGGCATGGGGGCTACTCGCCAGTGGCCAGATCCTTGCGGGGCAGCAGAGATGAGGTTGCCGGGCATCCAGGCGCCAGAAACAAGGGTGGCGATGGTGCCGTTACCCAGGGCCTGGTGCCATTCGTCGGTCCACCATTGGATGGTGGATACCAGGTTGTCGTCGATCATGGGCTGCCACACTTCGGCGAAGCGTTGGGCGCCCTGGTCGTTGACGATGTCGATGGACACGTCGTGGCCGTCAGCAGTCCACGGGTTTCCTTGGGCTTGACGCATCAGGGCGTGAACAAAGTTGGGGGTGTTGCCGTTGGAACCGATGTAAATGTTGGGGTTTGCGGCGCGCAGGTCGCGGCCCAACTGCATGTATTCGTCCCAGGTGGTGGGAACTTCAAGGCCGTAACGCTCCAGCACGGTGGCGTTGTAGAAGAGGGCCATGGCGCCGCCGTCGAGCGGGAGGCCGAAGATGCCGTCGCCTGCCGTCACTGCACCCCAGGGGCCTTCGGTGAAGGTGCCGTCAAGGTCGCCAGCCCCGAAGGGGGTGAGGTCGGCGATGTGGCCGGTGACGGTGAACTGCGACAGGATGAAGTATTCGATCTGGGCCAGGTCGGGCAGGCCAGTACCTGCGGCGATAGCGTTTTGCAGGGCGGTGTACTGGTCGCCACCGGCGCCAACGTTTTGCAGGTTGACGGTGACGTTGGGGTGGAGTTCTTCGAACAGTTCCACTGCTGCGGGGATGGCAGGGTCCCAAGCCCACATGGAGATTTCGCCGCCTTCTTCCAATGCAGCGGCAACGGCTTCGGGAGTGAACTCGCTGAAGTCGGCTGCGTCTGCTCCGGCAGCGCAGGCTGCCATGGAGAATCCGAGACCGGCGGCGGTCACGGCGGCAACGGCGGTGCGCACAAGGCGCGACCGGGTGCGTGAGGTAGTCATCTTCGACCCTTTCAGGTGATTGGTGTTGATGTGATGGGTGTTGGTTGGTGTTGCTGTGATGGTGTTACTGAGGGTGGTGCGGTGTTACTGGTGGTGCAGGTAGTGCGGGACTGCTGGGGTGATGCGGATGGTGCAGGTGACGCTGGGGGTACAAGCGGTGCTGTCTGGTTGTCGGTCAGCCTTTGACTGAACCGGCAGCAAGGCCAGAACGCCAGTAGCGTTGAAGCACAAGGAAGACGGCGATGAGCGGGATGATGGTGATGAGCGACCCGGTGATCACCAGGTGCGGAATCGCTTCCAAGCCCACATTGAAGGATTGCGAGTTCCACTGGTTGAGTCCGATGGTCAGCGGGAACCAGCGGGGGTCGCGGAGCATGATGAGGGGCAGGAAAAAGTTGTTCCAGGTGGCCACCGTGGTGAAGAGAATCACTGTGACCGTGCCGGGGGCCAGCAGGGGCAACCCCACCTTGAAGAAGGTGCGTAGGTGTCCGGCCCCGTCAATGCGGGCTGCTTCCATGAGTTCGGTGGGGATGGCCTCGCGGGCAAAGTTCCACATGAGGAACAGGCCGAAGGGCGAGATCAGTGAGGGGATGATAACGGCCAGCGGGGTGTCTGTCAGGCCCATTCTGGAAAAGAGCAGGAAGGTGGGGACGGCTAGGGCTGTTCCCGGGACGGCCACGGCACCGAGTACCACGGCCAGTACACCTTTTTTGCCGGGGAA
>JAITCK010000065.1 GCA_031283115.1 Cellulomonadaceae bacterium
CTCCATTTGGGACACCTACGCCCATTATTCGGGCCGGGTAGACGGGGGCGATTCCGGTGATGTGGCAGACGACCACTACCACCGTTGGGAAGAAGACGTCGACCACCTGGTAAGGCTGGGAGTCAAGGCTTACCGGCTATCTATCTCCTGGTCGCGGGTGATGCCGGGCGGGCGCGGGCCGGTCAACCCTGCGGGAGTGGCCTTCTACCGTGGGCTGCTGGAAGCCTTGCGGGCACGCGGCATCAGCCCCTATGTCACCTTGTACCACTGGGATTTGCCGCAAGAGTTGGAAGACGAAGGCGGCTGGCCGGTGCGGTCAACCGCTGAAGCCTTCGCCGACTACGCCCGGGCGATGGCCAGCGAGTTGGGCGACCTCGTAGACCTGTGGATCACTCTCAACGAACCCTGGTGCTCCGCCTACCTGGGCTATGCGTCGGGCGTGCACGCTCCCGGCCGCAGTGAACCTGCCGCCGCCCTGGCTGCCGTCCACCATCTCAACCTTGCCCACGGCCTAGCCGTCGCCGCTCTCCGTGACGTGCTTCCTGCTGCCAAGGTGTCGGTTGTGCTCAACCTGCACATTTTGCGGGCCGCCAACCCTGAGTTGCCGGGTGACCGTGAGGCTGTACGCCGTATTGACGCCCTGGGTAATCGGGCCTTCCTCAACCCCCTCATGGACGGCTACTACCCATCCGACCTGCTGGCTGACACGGCAGCGGTCACCGACTGGGCCTTTGTTCAGCCCGGCGACTGCGACATCATCCGGCAGCCCTTGGACGTGCTGGGCGTCAACTACTACTCCACCACCACCGTCCGGGCTGGTAACGACGCTGCCGTGCCCGATGCTCTCGGTGTTGAGTCGACTGCTGCTGACGGCCACCGACCGTCCGACCATTCCGCCTGGGTGGGGGCTGAAGACGTCAAGTTTGTGGCGCCCACCGGGCCGCTCACCGCAATGGGCTGGAACATTGAGCCTGCCGGCCTCACCGAAATGCTGGTCGACCTTGCCCAACGCTACCCCGGTCAACCCTTGATGGTCACCGAAAACGGGGCCGCCTTCGATGACCAAGTCACCACGGACGATCAGGGACTCCCCCGCGTTCACGACCCGCGTCGCGTCGCCTACCTGCACGATCACATCAGCGCCGTCGGTGACGCCCTGGCTGCTGGAGTGGATGTGCGCGGCTACCTGGCCTGGTCTCTGCTGGACAACTTCGAATGGGGTTGGGGTTATTCCAAACGCTTCGGCATCATCCGCGTCGACTACACCACGCTCAACCGCATCTGGAAAGACTCAGCCCACTGGTACCGAACCCTAGCCACCACCAACACCCTCCCGCCTGTCCACCCCATCGACACCGCACGATTTTCCTGAAGCGCACAGCGAACTTGATGATCGCATACTCGCAGAACAAGTGTCGTCTTGTGGTTTTGACACTACTTTCCGTGGGAAACAACGGCGGGTACAAGTTCCCCGCTGGTGTCGATTGTGAAGACGCCGATTTGTGTTACTCCATCGGATAGGTAGACGGGAATCTCAATGGATTCACCGCGCGTGCGACGTGTTTCAACTTCTTTGTTCCAGGCGAGAGCCTCTTCAGGGTTGGAGACGCTGGCACCGGAAACTTCGTCTAGTTCGGCCTGCTTGACGTAGCCGATTCGACCGTTAGTTGCCTCAGCCTTGATGAGATCTGGAATCTCTTCGATAGTTCGCGCATCAAGGGCACTTCCGTATGTCATCCCGGCATCGTTGCGTTGGTAGGAAGGTGCTGGTACTGGTTCATTGCTGCTGGCTGATGCAACTGCGGCCCCAGCGAGGAATCCGCCAATGAGAACAGCGCCAGCGGACGCGGCAGCAAATACACTTCGTGCGAGATGCGCTTTCTGGGTCTTCATCTTCTTCTCCGTTAGCCACTTTGGCTCGGTGACCGAGCGCTGAGTTTCGTTGTGTATCCGTTCCCGTTCCACCCGCGTGAGTTGCCTCGCGCATAGTAAGCGCCCGAAAGAGTCGCCGAACAGCCCGGCCTTGAAATCGAAGCAGCGATGGTTTCTGAGTAATACCAAGAGCCAGCGCAACTAAGAGCGCCAGCATCGGTGTAACGAATCGGCTGTGCGCCGAGCCAGCCCACCGCAACGTTAGATGGGGCGCTAGTCCCTTGAATCGCCCACACACTGTTGCCAGTTTTCGAGATGCACGAATAGTCTTTGTACTGTTTACCGGCAGCAACAAAGGTACCCGTCGCGCCACAAGCAGTTCCTGCGGACGCCGCTCCAGGTGTCACACCAAAACCGAACCCAATGAGCCCTGTAACTAGGAGTGCCAAAGATTTTCGCATCGGACACCTCAACTCAGGTCAACCTCCGCAACGGTGCAGAGTTGACTAATTGTACCTCATTTTTACGCGATTTACATCACTGCATCGTGATTGTGACAGGGTCGGTGTTGCACCGAGGTGAGCCGGAAAAAACGCTCAAAATAGTCATTGGACTCGTTCAATGACCCGTCGAAACTGCCGGGGCGGGCACAGTCGCCTAACAGTTGGGCAGGTTCCACCCTTCTACGGTGCGCAGATTGTGGCCGTAGCCGAGCAGGGAGATGGCAGCCGTGCCGAGTTCCAGACGTTCGGCCAGGGTGGGGTCGTCTCCCAGCCAGGCGGCGGTGAGGGTTTTCAACAGGTGGCCGTGAGCCACCACTAATACGTCGTCGCCACGTTCCAGCGTCGCTTCTACCCGGTCGATGACGGCTTTGGCCCGCGCAAACACGTCTTCAAGCAACTCTCCGGGGCGACCGTCTGACCGGTCTGGGTTGGGTGGCAGGATGCGGACGCCGTGGCGAAAAATCATGAACTCGCGCCCAAGCATCTCGCTCACTTGACCTGCCGTGAGTCCATCAACGGGACCGTAATCCCATTCGACAAGGTCATCGTCGATGATTGCGTTGGGGTAGCCAGCAAGTTGGGCGGTGTGGCGGGCCCGTTGCAGGGGTGAAGTGTAGACGGCGGCGAAATCGTAGCCATCCAGCATGGCCCCAGCCCGCCGGGCCTGGTCTTCCCCGTCAGCAGTCAAAGGGATGTCGCTGTGGCCTGTGTGCTGCCCGGTACGAGACCATTCTGTCTCGCCGTGACGCAGCAACACCAGTTGCGGGTCTTGCGTCGGAATAATCTGCATACGTCAATCATCCCCCACAGGGGTGCGGTACAGCAGCCCAGCCCCCGCCATGCGACGGCGGGCAGACCTGTGGGAGGCGTCTGGCGGGGTGGCTGCGTCTCTATTTACTACGATGGGGCAGTGAGCAAGTCAACGGTTGTGGTGGTTGCTGGTGTGGCTGGCAGCGGGAAGTCCACCCTGTCTGCTGCCCTGGTGGAGCGTTTGGGCTGGGATTTCGCTGAGGCTGACATGTTCCATCCGGCAGCCAACATTGCGAAGATGACGGCCGGGCAGCCCCTCAACGATGACGACCGCCGCCCCTGGCTGGCCACCTTGGCTGCTTGGATTGACGAACATATTGCTGCCGGTCAGCCCGCCATTCTCACCTGTTCGGCTTTGACGCGGGCCTACCGTGACGTGTTGCGCCGCACAGACGTGGTTTTTGTTCAGTTGACTGGCCCGCGCGACCTGCTGGAGCAGCGCATCACTTCCCGTCAGGGCCACTTTTTTGTGGGCACGGGGATGCTTGATTCTCAACTGGCCACCTTCGAGCCCCTCCACTCTGACGAGCAAGGTTTCGTCGTTTCCATCGACCAGCCCACCTACACCCAGGTGGAAACCATCCTCACCCACCTGCCCTAGCCATCGCACTTGGTCGCCGCCTGTAGTCGCGGGCTGGTGTTTAGTTGGTGGCGGGGAGGATGGGGGTGTCTTCGCGGGTGACGGTGACTTGACCGGGAGGGATAGCGGCAAGAAGCCGCGACATGACAGTTTCGAGGCGGTCGCGGGTGCGGTTGTTGCGGGTCAGGTAGACGGGGCCGCGTGGCGTACTGACAAGTTCCGGGTCAGCACCGGGAACCTGGTCACGGTCGAGGGCGATCCAGCCGTCCACGCGGGCGTCCTTGCGGCTGCGACGGCTGGCGACGGTGACGATGAGAGCGCGCACAGCCCCGGCTGCCGTGAGATGGTCGAGGCGACCTTCGGCCCCACCCAGGTCGACCGTGTAGATGGCCAGTGGGGTGCGTGGGGCTGCCGGGCGGATAGTCTCGTCGGCATCAGTGTCAGCGTCATCACTGGTTCCGGCATCGTCATCGCTGACGCGGGCGGCAATGGCACGGGCAGCCACTAGGTCGATGCGCTCGAAGAGGTTGTCGAGTTGTTCACGTAACTCACCGGCCTGGGCGAAGAGGGCGTCCAGGCGCTCGCGGGCGGCGCCTTCATGGTCAAGTCCAGGCTTGTACATGACGTCATGCTCAAACTCGGCCCAGGCGTGTTCAGCCACAGTGCGCACCTGGATTTCTAGGCCGGGAAACTGCTTCAAATACTGGACAACGGCAGGGTAACGGCGGGCAGCGTCTGGGTCAGGGATGGAACGGATTTCCAGGTGGGCGCTGGAATAGCCGTTGGTTTTGCGGGCCTTTTCCACGTCGTCAGGGGTGAGGGCAAAAGTGTTCTCGAACAGGTGGGTTACTTCCCGGCAGCCGGGCACCGTGTAGACGATGACGCGGGCGCCCACGCAGTCTCCAATACGCCGGGCCGGTTCCGGGTAGATGGGGCTGCCGTCTGGGTGGAGGCGGCGCGCCTTTTTCGCGTAGGAGGCTAACGTTTTGGCCCGGGCTGTCACGGCGTGGTAGCGCAGACCTTTGACAGCGAGGAGTTCTTCAACATATTGCCGGATTTCTTGCGACGCCTGAACCATGAGGGTCTGCTGTTGGGCGAAGATCCACAGAAAATCGGCGTAGGGGATGGCACTGTTGGCGGTCGGTTGTGTCCTGTCCATCAGTGAATCACCCCCCATCGGTGCGCAGGTCAGCCCGTCAGGTCGACCTGCGAGTTTGTCGGGCAGCAGGTTGGTCGAGCAAGGTTAGTCGAGCAGGGTCGGTGCAATCTCGGCGATCCGGTTGAGTAGGCCGGTGACAAAGGCCGGGGAATCGTCGGTGGACAGTTGGGCAGCCAGGTCGGCGGCCTCGTCGATGGCGACAGCCTGGGGAACGTCGGCGTTGTAGATGATTTCCCAGGCGCCGATGCGGAGCAGTTCGCGGTCTACGGCGGGCATCCGGTCGATGGTCCAGCCTTGCGAATAGGTCTCTAGCAACTCGTCAATGCGGTCGCGGTGGGCGCTGACACCCTCGACAATGTCGGCAGCATATTGGGGAACAGCGGCCTCCACTAGGGGGTTGACGATGCGCTGGGCCAGCAGGGCCAGTGGGTCTAGTTGACGCTGGTCAGCCTCGAAAAGCAGATCCATGGCCCGCTTGCGGGCCTTCGTCCGTGACCCCATGTTGTGCGCTCCCACAGCGGCACCCCTTTCCGTGCACAATCCTTGTCATACACAATCCCAGCAAACACAATCCCAGCAAAATCAGTACCGGAAAACCAGTTCAGTCAAACAGTCCGACGGCGGGGCGGCCCGGCCTACTGTAGCGGCAGCCACCCCAGCGTCGGTCAAGGAAAATCAGTCGTTGACGCGGCCCAGGTAACTACCGTCACGGGTGTCCACCTTGACCTTGACGCCCTCTTCAAGGAACAAGGGCACCTGGATTTCGCGTCCGGTTTCTAAGGTGGCGGGCTTGGTGCCGCCGGTGGACCGGTCGCCTTGCAGGCCAGGCTCGGTGTGGGTGATGGTCAGCACCACGGAGGCGGGCAACTCAATGTAGAGGGGGGTGCCTTCGTGGGAGGCCAGCAGCACGTTCATACCTTCAAGCATGAAGTCCTTGTTGTCGCCGACGACGGCGGCCGGAATGTGCATCTGGTCGTAGGTGTCGTTGTCCATGAGGACAAAGTCGTCACCGTCCATGTAGGAGAACTGGTAGTCGCGGCGATCCACGTTGGTGGTTTCCACCTTGGAGCCAGCGTTGAAGGTCTTGTCGATAATCTTGCCGGAGGTGACGTTCTTCATCTTGGTGCGGACAAAGGCCGGGCCTTTACCGGGCTTGACGTGCTGGAACTCCAGAATCTGCCAGAGGTTGCCGTCGATGACAAGAACGGTGCCGTTTTTGATGTCGTTGGTGGTTGCCACGATGTGTCAGTCCTTCTGCTGGGAAAAGTGTGAAATCCGCAGGGTATTCTACCTGCTCGCTTTACTGCCTGACGACGGCTCCCCCGCGCCGGGCGGCGACGGATTCCAGGGCGAGCCGGTAGGAGTCGAATCCGAAGCCTGCGATGGTGCCGGTGGCCACCCCTGACATGGTCGAATAGTGGCGGAATGATTCGCGGGTGTGCGGGTTGGATAAATGCACTTCGATGAGGGTCAGTCCGGCCGACGTTACTTGGGCGGCGGCGTCGCGCAAAGCGTAGGAGTAATGGGTGAAGGCTGCCGGGTTGATGACAACGTGCGCGCCCGTGTCGACTGCCTCGTGGAGCCAGGCGACCAGGTGGGATTCGTCGTCGGACTGCCGCACGTCAACGGTCAGTCCGAGCCGATCCCCCCAACCGACGGCTGCAGCGACGAGGTCGTCGTGGGTGTCTGCCCCGTAGATTTCTGGTTCTCGCACGCCCAGGCGGCCCAGGTTGGGGCCGTTGAGGATGAGTACGGTGGGTGGCGATGGGAGGTCAGTCTGAACGCCGTTTGTCATACGGTTATCCAATCAGCCCGCAGGGGAATTGGCGGCGTGGCGCGCCCTGAACGGCCCGGCGCCCTCAATCTGGCAACCCATCGTCGTGCATTGTTATGCATCATCATGCAACATCATTCAAGCGACAGGTCACCACGCAAAGGTCACAAAACGGTAAAGGCTTCACCGTTGCGTAGATCACACTTTCACCATGAGTATTGACACCACCGATGCCGTGACCACCACAGTGAGCACTGCCGCGACCGCCACATCGCCCACAACCACACCGCACACAACGCCGCGTGAAAAGTTCACCGGAAAAAACATCGCCAAGTTCGCTACCTTCAGCGCCATCGGCCTCTTCCTCTTCCTCGCCCCCATCCCCCAAGCCGACGGCGCCTTCACCATCCCCCTGGGTGTGGCCATCTCCTGGCTGGAAAACACCGTGTTCAGCCACGGCGACATCAACATTGCCGTGTTCCTGCTCATGGCAGTGACCACCGTCTCGGCCATCGGCTCCATCGTTGTCGCCCTCACCCGCCCCAGCTTCCGTGACGGCTCCATCGTGGCCCGCGCCTTCAAAACCGGCCCCGTCTACGTGGTGTCCCGCGTTCTGGCTGCCGCCTTCGCCTGGATGATCTTCTTCGAAGTTGGCCCCGAATTCATCATCTCCCCGTGGACGGGCGGCGTCATGCAGGGCATCGCAGCCCACCTCATCGCCGTGTTCGTGTTCCTCGGCTTCGCCATTCCCGTCCTCACCGAGTTCGGTGTCATGGAGTTCGCTGGCGCCCTCGTAGCCAAGGTGGTGCGCAAACTCTTCACCCTGCCTGGCCGATCTTCGGTTGACCTTATGGCGTCCTGGTTCGGTTCGTCAGTCGCCTCCGTCATCCTCACCCGCGACCAGCACGAAAAAGGCCACTACACGGGCCGCGAAGCCGCCGTCATCTCCACCAACTTCGCTTTCGTGTCCCTGCCCTTCTCCTTTGTCATCGCCAACACCATCGGCATTGAAGCCCACTTCCTGCCCTGGTACCTCATCATCTGCGCCGTATGCATCCTGCTCGCCCTGGTCACCCCCCGCATCTGGCCTTTGCGCGGCCTGACCGACAGCTTTGTTGACGGCAGCCGCCGCAGCGCCACCCACGGGCAGGCTGAAGAAATCATCCCGCAAGGTATCTCATCAGCCAAGTGGGGCTTGTGGCTTGCCACCGACCGAGCCAGCCGCACCCGCATGAGCGATGTTGCCCGCACTGGTTTGCGCACCTGGGTGGACATTTACGCCGACCTCATCCCCCTCATCCTCGCCTGGGGCACCATCTCGCTGGCCATCTTCGAGTTCACGCCCATCTTCCAGTGGATTTCCACGCCTATGGGCTGGTACCTGGGCCTGTTCGGCATGGGCGCCACCTATGCTCCAGCCACCCTGATCGGCTTCCTTGACATGTTCCTGCCGGCCCTGCTGCTGAGTGAGGCCGCCCTGCACACGCAACTCATCCTGGGTGCCCTGGCTATCGTCCAGATCATCTACATGACCGAG
>JAITCK010000221.1 GCA_031283115.1 Cellulomonadaceae bacterium
GGTGACACTGGCCCACCGCGCCCTCGCCCAGGGCTGGCATGTGCACGTGCTGGCCCCGGCTGCATCAGCACAGGCTTTTGCCCTGCTGCGGGGGCATCCTGGTTTAGGAACCCTGGCCGGATCGGACGACCCGCGCCGGGCGGGACGCCTGCTCCGTCTACTCAGCCAGGCGCCCCAACCGGTGACCACCCTGGTGGTTATCGACGGCCTGGAACGCCTCCGCGACGCTCTTGCCGACGGCCCCCGCGACCTGCTTGCTGACGGCTTGGCTTGCGGATTTTTCCAGGTTGCCGCATCAGCAGACGGTCCAGCCCTGAGCGGACTAGCGCCACGTTTTGGCCCTCGGCTCGTGCTGCTGTCCAGTGACCCCAGCGCCGACATCATGCTTGGCGCACCCCAAGGCTTTGCCGGGCGAGGCCACTGCCCTGGCCGGGCCGTCTGGTGTGGCGACGGCGCCGCCGTCGAATGTCAGGTGGCCATGCCCCCGCTATCGCCTCCCCCACCCCTGTTGCCCCCTTCCCTGCCAGTCACTTCCCAGCCGCTCACTGCTCGACATGGTCGAGTCCACGCACCCCCTGGCGAAAGCACCCTCGTGCACGCACCGCTACGCATCCTTCCCCTGCCTCGGCACGTTGTCAGCACTGACCTGCCCCCATCACTGCCTCTGCCGCAGCACCCTGGCCTGCCGAAGCAACCTGGCCTGGTCATGTTGGGGGTGGGCGGTGACGATGCCCGCCCTGTAGGTCTCGACGTGTCCCAGGGCGCGCTGGTTGCTGGCTCGCGGGCATCGGGGCGGTCGGGCACTCTCCGGGTCATCCTGGCTGGCCTTGCCGCCGCAGACCCCAGCGGCCTGTACCTGGTCACCCGAGATAAAGGTTTGCAGGCTGACGCAGGTCAGTTGGGAGTACCCGTGGCCCCGCCAACAGGCCGGGGCTGCGGAGACTTGCTGGCTTGGCTTGCAGATTCGCAGCAAGTCGCCCCCGCCCGTCCTCTCGTCATCGTCGATGACGTGGATGTTCTGGCTCAGGGCTGCCCGCTGGAGGTTGACCGCCTGGGCGACCTGGCAGCCGACGGCAGCCTGACCGTCATCGCGTCGGCCACCTCGCTGAGCGCGTCGATGGGGCATCGCGGCCTGGTAGGTCACTTGCGGAGCCTGCGGTGTGGGGTGATCACTGACCCGGCTGAACGCGGGGCCGATGACGTGTTCGGCACCTGCCTTGACGACGCGGTTGATCTTTGGTGTCGTATTCCTGGGCGCGCTGCAATCATTGACGACACAGTTGTGCTGCCAGCGCAAATCTTCCAGGTTGGGGCTTGAGCAGCAGACATACTGTGTTGTACTCAACATCACAGCGCCACAAATGAGCGCATATCTTGTGAAGAGCCGCTCATAGTGCGACGCTTGAACAAGCGAAATCTGCAAACCCGTGTTGAAGGCCGCGCACCACTGGTAGCCGCGCCCAACCGACCCCCTACTGAACCACCACAGATATGCAAGGAGAACTCATGGATTGGCGTCACAACGCTGCCTGCATCGACTCTGACCCGGAGCTCTTCTTCCCCATCGGGAACACTGGCCCGGCCTTGCTGCAGATCGAAGAGGCTAAGGCTGTGTGCCGCCGCTGCGAAGTGGTGGAAACCTGCCTCAAATGGGCTATCGAGTCCGGCCAGGATGCGGGCGTCTGGGGCGGCATGAGCGAAGACGAACGCCGCGCCCTCAAACGCCGCGCCGCCCGAGCCCGTCGCGCCAGCGGCGGTTAGGTCACAGACTCAGTGAGTTGGGCGTTGACTATTACTTGGGTGCCGCCTTCGGGGCGGGAGCGCCAGTCGATGGTTCCGTTCAACTCGTTGGCTACCAGGGTACGAACGATCTGGTTTCCTAGGCCGGTGTGAGACCGTTGCGCGCCAACGCCTGACGTCGCTGCTCCAGCGTCGCCCTGCCCATCTTCGTCTCCGGTGGCGTCGCCTCCGTCGTCTAAGCCCACGCCGTCGTCGCCGACGATGACTTGCAGGCGGGATCCTTCACGGTTGACGTCGATGGTGATGGTGCCGGTGGGCCGTCCGTCAGAAAACCCGTGTTCGACGGCGTTGGTCACCAGTTCGGTGAGGACGAGGGCCAGCGGGGTGGCGTTTTCGGCGGGGATTTTTCCAAAGGTGCCGCTTTGTTGGGTGCGCACTTGGGTGCGGGTGGAGGCTACTTCGGCGGTGCCGCGCAGGGCTCGGGCCATCATGTCGTCGAGTTCTACCTGCTCGTCGAGGGTTTGGGCGAGGAGTTCGTGCACCAGGGAGATAGTGGATACCCGGCGGGTGGCTTCGTTGAGGGCTTCTTTGGCTTCGGCGTTGTCGACGCGACGTGATTGCAGGCGCAGCAGGGCGGCGACGGTGGCGAGGTTGTTTTTGACGCGGTGGTGGATTTCTCTGATGGTGGCGTCTTTGGTCATCAGGTCGCGTTCTTGCCGCCGCAGGTCGGAAATGTCTCGGCAGAGCAGTACGGCGCCGATGCGTTGCCCGTGTTCGGTCAGCGGTAGAGCGCGCACGGAGATGGCGGCCCGCCGGTTTTCGATGTCGCTGCGCCAGGGGGCGCGCCCCATGAGCACCAGCGGCATGGCTTCATCAACGGTGGACGAGTATTCGAGCAGTTCAGACGTTTTTTCTAGCAGGGATTCGCCGATGATTCCACCGATGATTCCTAGCCGGTGCAGGGAGGAGAGGGCGTTGGGTGAGGCGTAGAGGACTTCGCCTTCAGAGTTGAGGCGGATCACGCCGTCGCCTACGCGCGGGGTGCCGCGGCGGGGGCCGACTGCCGCGTTGGGGATGGGGTATTCGCTGCGGCCGATCATGGCCATGATGTCGTCGGAGGCTTCCACAAAGTTGAGTTCAAGCCGCGACGGTGTGCGCCCTGATCCCAGGTTGGTTTGCCGGGTGATGATGGCGATGGGGCGGCCCTGGTAGACGACGGGTACGGCTTCTTCACGCACGGCGTAGGCGCCGAACCAGCGGGGGGCGCGGGCTCGTTGCGGACGGGATTCGTCGATGGCGGCTTGCAGTTGGGGGCGTAAACCGGCGGGGGCGGTCGAACCGACGATGTCGTCGTAGTAGACGGTGGCGCCGGTGGCGGGGCGGCAGTGGTTGACGGCGATGAATCCGCCGTCGGGCGTGTGTACCCACAGCACCAGGTCGGAGAAGGCGAGGTCGGCGATGACCTGCCAGTCGCCGGTCAGTAGTTGTAGCCAGGCGATGTCGGCGTCGGTGAGGGCTGGCTGGCCGTCGGGCAGGTCGGATGGGTTGGCGACGGGCGGGCCGACGACAGAGACGATGAGGTCACGCATGGCTGACACGACGACAATCCTATGCGTCGTGTCGCCTCTAGGTTGCCGCACTGCCGGGCTATACCCTTGGGCTTATGCATCTCACCGCTACTCAGTCGTATCCGGCTCCGCCCGCCGATGTTGCCGCGATGCTCGCTGACGCGGACTTTCAACGCTGGCGGGCCGCCCGCTGCACCGGGTCGGGAACCTTGGATGCTGTCGATGTGGTGGTGGCCGGGGGTGGCGGTTTCACGGTGGTGTTGCGGCGCACCTTTGTTACAGAGAACATTCCTCCGCAGGCCAGGGCCCTGGTGGGGCAGGAGATCGCTATCCGTCAGGCGGAAGTCTGGGAGGCTGAGGTGGGCGGGGAACGTCACGGTTCTATCGCGCAAGAGATTGTGGGCACTCCTGCCCGCATTACTGGAACTATCGCCCTGATGCCGTCGTCTCCTGATGGCGGCA
>JAITCK010000022.1 GCA_031283115.1 Cellulomonadaceae bacterium
CTGCCTGCCGATACGTCCCAGGTCGGAGCCGTCGCCTAGGCCTTTGCCTTTACGGGCACGGGCGAACTGCAAGGCCTGCGTGCCATCAAGGTGTTGTTCACCGGCGTCAAGTTTGAGCAGCCCAGCATCGGGGGCGTCAATGGCTTCAGGAATACATATGTCCACGCCGCCAAGGGCGTCAACCATGCGTTGGAATCCGGCAAAGTCGATGGTGATGAACCCGTCCATGCGCACGTCAGTCAACGATTCAATAGTGGTCAGTGTGCAGGTGGCTCCTGCTGTCACTGAGCCGCCGTAGTCGTATCCCACAGCGAAAGCCGAGTTGAACTTTGTTGAGCTCATGGGGGAACTCATTTTGTCGTCTTTGAGGGGGCAGCCAGGCATGGAAACGGTGGAGTCGCGGGGGATGGAGATGAGTTCCACGCGGTCGCGGTCGGCTGAAATGTGCATGACCATGGTGGTGTCGCTGCGTGCCCCCGCAGTGTTTTCTGCTGAAGCAAAGTTGATGTTGTCTCCATCGCGGGAGTCAATGCCTAGCAGCACAATGTTAAGTGGCGTGCCCGCGTTAGGGTCGGCTGGCGGGGGTGTGGGACGTTCTACGTGGGCTAAGGCATCATCAACGTTAGTTGATTCGATGTTCCCGCTGAGTGTGTATGCCGCAGTTGCTGCGCCCGCACCCACAAAAGCGACAACGGCCGTGGCAGCCAAGGCGACACTACGGCGGACATGATGGCTCCGTAACGCCTGCGCGTGCTGCGGGCCATGCGGCATGGTGCGGCGGGCAGGGGAGGGTGCGTCAACGACGGCGTCGGTGGCACCAGCATTACGGCGACTCACATGCCCCAGCGTAGCGAGGGAAATCCATTCACGACAGGTTTACAGCCAAGACACGGTTCAGATGTGCCTGAAGCCACATGATGTGGCGCAAAATGTTGCTGACGGTTACGTGGTATGTGATACCTGCCGGGCGTGGCGGTTTAGCGGTTCCCCAACGGCGGCATGGGCGTCCATGCCTGGTCTCGAAGAATGACACGGGCATCCTTCCAACCCCTGACCAACTGCTTGAACCCGGCAGATTTGTCATCGGTCAAAGTGAGGCGGATGGTCTCTTTGACAAAGGTTGCCGCCGTGCCCGCCGCAAAAAGCACAGGATTGAAATCGCCATGTTCGCGCAGGTAGTGGGCCATGAACCCGCGGTTGCGCATGATGTGGTAGCGGGCCATGTCGCTGGTTGAGTTGAGTTTGCGAATGGTACCGATTTTGTGATGGTCAAGGGTTCGCGTGCGCTGCAAAATGAGGTCGCTGACAATCAAAGGCTGGGTCACCTTGGTGGACAGGTAGCCGTAAATGGTGTCATCCCAGTAGATGAAGAAGCGCGGGTCAGGCAGGCCGACCGCCTCGACCACGGATCGGTGGAACATTCCTCCTTCAAAGCAGGCAGTGTTCATCAGGCGGGCGCGGTGAGGGTGAGCCTCATCGGGGGCGAAGGGGCGCGGGGCGACGGGGTTGGGGATAGCCATCGCGGTAAGGAAGTGGTACTGCCAGTAGAAAGGCGTGCCATCGAAGTTGAGGCGCTGTCCTTGGAATACCAGTCGGGTTTCAGCGGGCGACTTTCCGGCGGCCAGGTCTGCGTCCGCCTTGTCTGTCCAGTGGCGCATCCGATCAAGCGCGCCAGGGATCACTTCGACATCGTCGTCCATGAGCCACAGCCAGTCCGCTCCGGCCTCATAGGCGAGCTTGGTGCCCGCGCTGAAACCGCCTGCACCGCCTGTGTTTGTTTCTTGCGGGGCGTACATGACATTGCAGGTGGGGGCCAGAGTGTCACGTAGGGTGGCAGTCATCGCGGCCGTTTCAGGCGAGTTTTCGTTATCGACGATGACGATGGTGGCGGGCCGTTCCCCCATCGCTTCGAAGGAATCGAAGAGACGCGAGAGCAGTTCTTGACGTTTGAACGTGACAACGACGATAGCAACACGTGAACGAGAGGATTCAGGCACGACGGCAAGTCTACGTGCTCAGCCGCGCAGGTTTGAGCGCATTTGCGCGCTAGTCGTCCCCACCAAAGTGGGGGTCGATCTCTTCTGGGGTGCGGCCGATGAGGTGGGCGATGTGCTCGACAACAACATCGTGGATGAGGTCGGCCAGGTCGGCGGGGTCGGTGGCACGGAACTCGATGGGGCGGCGGTAAACCACCACGCGGGCAGGCTGCCCTGATTCGGCAGGGTAGGCCCGGCCCAGCGGCACCCGCCCAGACTCCCAGGGTGATGGGTCGGACGGCGGAACATCTTCGACAGCAAACTCGGTGCCCGCCATCTGACGTTCCCAGGCCCGCTCCACGTCAGCGACGGCAGCCAACACGATGTCGTCAAAATCTTCAGTGCGGGTGCGATGGCCCGGCAGTGAGGCAGGAATGACTGGCCCGCGGATCCCTCGCCCCCGCCGGTCACGGCGGCGACTAGACGGTACAGGTGTGGCGGTGTCGCGTGTCACCAGCCGGGCGTCATGCACCTGCGAAACGTCTGCTAGTCCATCTCCCACAGCAGCAGAGACTACCGTCGTGACGTAGCGACGGTGCGGTTGGCGCCCCTGCGGCGTGGCAGCAAGGCGCGGCGTCACGGCGGGTCGTAGCCTGCCCGACGTGACTTCGACAGGGACGACGACGGCAGGGACACAAGAAGCCTTGCGGGAGAGCCGGGGATGTTCGCGGACGGCCTGCCCCCGCGCAGCAGTCGCCACCCTCACCTACAACTACTCCGACTCCACGGTAGTGCTCGGCCCTCTGGCCGCCCGCAACGAACCCCACAGTTATGACCTGTGTAACGCCCACGCTGGCCGCCTCACCGCCCCCCGAGGCTGGACAATGCTCCGCGTCCCCCTGCCAACAACAAGTGGTGCTGCGCCCGTAAACCCGTCCCCACCTATGTTCGACCAGCACGTGGACGACGTTTTTGCCTTAGCCAACGCGGTCAGAGAGTAAGAGTCTTTGCGTCAGCAGCGTCAGCAAACGACAATCATGGCGTCCAGGCACAAACCAGGTGGCCGGTACCGCTTGCGGTGAGGGCGCCGGCATCGTGGGGAACAAACACGGATTGACCTTGGGATAGTTCCAGCGACGATGACGCGTTGTCGCCTGCCCATTCCAGCGTGA
>JAITCK010000023.1 GCA_031283115.1 Cellulomonadaceae bacterium
CCGCCCTGGCTCAGGCCGACGTCATCGGTATGCACCAGCAGAACGGTGCCGTCTCCACCCTCGAAGCCAACCAGAGTGTGCTGCAGGCCGCTGGCATCGACTTCGACGCTGACGCCACCTACAACTTCGCCACGCTTGGCCCGGTCAACAACCAGTTGAACGCTGCCGTTGAGGCTGGCACCATCACGGCTGACGACGCCGCCCCCATCCTGGCCCTGCGTAACACGGCCAACCAGGCGTCCACCCTCCAGGCCTCCCTGTTCACCTCCGTGCTGGCCTTCGGCGTTTCGCTGTTCGCCTTCGCTGTGGGTGTGTTCACCATCCTCGCCGGTGTTGCCCTGCGCAAGCTTGCTGCTGACGACTCGTCCGCTGTTCCCGCTCCTGCTCAGAACTGATCACCGCGTGTAGGTAGCCCCTCACCGCAGACGCCCCCAGGTGAAAACCTGGGGGCGTCTTTCGTTGTGGGGATCCGGTGGGTGTTGGGATCCAGAATGCTTTGTGGTGTTGCGTGCCGACAAAACTATTTACACGTAGGCGAGGAGGTCATCGGGGATGGTGTCGGGCACGATGGTGCTGGTGCCTGCCAGCGTGGCGACAGTGTTTGTTCCGGTGAGACGGTCGTAACGGGCTCCCACTCCGATGAGGCCTTCGGCGACGGCGATGCGGTCAGATACTTCGCGCAGGATGGTGGACAGCGGCATGTCGAGTGCCGTGCAGATGGAGGCCAGCAACTCGGATGAGGCTTCCTTTTGTCCGCGCTCTACCTCGCTGAGGTAGCCGAGGGACACTCGGGCGCTGGACGAGACTTCACGCAGGGTGCGGCCTTGACGTTGGCGCGTGTCTCGAAGCACGTCGCCTATCTCTTGGCGAAGAACCACCATGATGCGGCCCCCTTTCTTGTTTCAACCCCAACATTTTAGCGGAGCAATGCAAATCACTTGTCTGCGCGGGCGGCTTGTCGAATCATCCAGCCCTTGTGGGCGTAGTCGATTCCGGTGACCAGGGTGACGGCGATGGCGGCAGACATGATGCCCCAGGCAATAACGGTGATGAAGTGTGGCATGTTGGCCAGGGGGAAGCAGAAGAGGCCAATGGCTACCGTTTGGAGCACTGTTTTGAGTTTGCCGCCCCGACTGGCTGGCATGACCTCATATTTTTTCAGGCCCATCCGCATGAAGGTGATGCCAAACTCGCGCACTAGCACAACCACGGGAACCCACCAGGGTAGTTCGCGCATGGGAATCCACAGGAGCACCAGGGCGACGCCGACCAGGGCCTTGTCGGCGATGGGGTCAAGGAGTTTGCCCAGGTCGGTGACGAGGTTGCGGCTGCGGGCCAGGTAGCCGTCCACCTTGTCTGTCAGGGCGGCGACAGCGAAGATGGCGACGGCCGTCCAGCGCAGGGGAAGGGAGGTGAGGTTGCCCACCGGCCATCCGGCAGCCAACAGTGCCCACACAAAGAAAGGGACTAAGGCGATGCGGGCCATCGTGATGATGTTGGCAATATTCCAGTCCGAGACGGGCTGGGCGGCTGGTGTCGGCTCGGCGGTCACCCCCTAACCTTATGCGCTCGCAGCCTGTTTTGATGGTTCCCCGTTCCTCTGTTTCGTTCGTTCGCTTACTTCGTTCGCTGCTCAACCGCCGGAACTGTCACCGTTCGCGCCAGCCTTCTTCTTCATCAGCGGAGTCGTAGTAGTCGTCGGCGACGGGTGGCCGGTAGTCGTCCAGCGGGTCGTCAGGGTCGGGGGCTACCGCATCGTCTTGGTCGAAGACTGTTGTGGGGGCTCCCGCAGATTCGCCGCGGATGATGGCCAGGGCGGCGGGCAGGTCGTCGGGTTGGACTAAGACTTCGCGGGCCTTGGATCCTTCTGACGGGCCGACGATTTCCCGGGATTCCAGCAGATCCATGAGGCGGCCCGCCTTGGCAAACCCGACCCGCAACTTGCGTTGCAGCATGGACGTGGATCCGAACTGGGTGGTGACCACCAGTTCTGCGGCTTGCAGCAGCAGGTCCAGGTCGTCGCCAATATCATCGTCAATCTGCTTTTTGGCGGCTGCTGCCGCTGTGACATCGGCCCGGTAGACGGGTTTGAGTTGAGATTTCACATGGTCGACAACGGTGTGGATTTCCGTCTCAGACACCCAGGCCCCTTGGACGCGCATGGGTTTGGACTGACCCATGGGCAGGAAGAGGGCGTCACCTTGGCCCACCAGTTTTTCCGCCCCAGGCATGTCCAAGACAACCCGGGAATCCGCCAGGGATGACGTGGCGAAGGCCAGGCGGGAGGGGACGTTGGCTTTGATGAGGCCGGTGACCACGTCCACGCTGGGCCGTTGCGTAGCCAGCACCAGGTGGATACCGGCGGCCCGGGCCAGTTGGGTGATGCGTTGGATGGAGGCTTCCACATCGCGGGGGGCCACCATCATCAGGTCGGCAAGTTCGTCAACTACGACAAGCAGGTAGGGGTAGGGGGCGATTTTCCGTTCAGACCCAGGAAGGGGCTGGACCTTGCCTGACCGGACGGCTGCGTTGAAGTCGTCGACATGCTTGTAGCCGAAGGCTTCCAGGTCGTCATAGCGGGCGTCCATTTCGCGAACCACCCAGTCCAGGGCTTCGGCAGCCTTTTTGGGGCTGGTAATGATGGGGGTGATGAGGTGGGGCACGCCCTCATAGGCGGTGAGTTCCACCCGTTTGGGATCCACCAGCACCAGGCGAATCTCATCGGGGGTGGCCCGCATGAGGATGGACACGAGCATGGCGTTGATAAAACTGGACTTGCCTGCGCCGGTGGCTCCGGCAACAAGAATGTGGGGCATCTTCTGCAGGTTGGCCATGACGTAGCCGCCCTCAACGTCTTTGCCGATGCCGACGGCCAGGGGGTGCTCGGTCTTGTGAGCGGCCCCCGACCGCAGCACGTCACCCAGGACAACAATCTCGCGGTCGGTGTTAGGTATCTCAATGCCGATGGCCGACTTGCCGGGGATGGGCGACAGGATACGCACGTCTGCGCTGGCCACCGCGTAGGCGATGTTGTTGCTCAGGGAGGTGATGCGTTCCACCTTGGTTTTCTGCCCCACCTCAACCTCGTAGCGGGTCACTGTTGGGCCACGGGTAAAGCCGGTGACCTGGGCGTCCACCTCAAACTGTTCGAAGACTCCTGTCAGGGCCTCGACAACGCGGTCGTTGGTGGCAGACCGGGTTTTGTGGGGCGGGCCTGCCGCCAGCACGTCTTCATCAGGCAGCACGTAGACGGTGTCGCCATCGAACATGGGCTGGATGGGACGGCCTGTCGGCGCAGGCGACGGCTTGGGGGCGGCCAAGTCGTTGCCTTTTTTGGCCTTGTTTGCAGGG
>JAITCK010000059.1 GCA_031283115.1 Cellulomonadaceae bacterium
CCAGCCCTCCACGATGTCATCGAAGCCTTCGCCCGCGCCTGCGAAGGCCCCGGCGGCCATGAAGTTGACGTTGTGGCCGGAATGGAAGCCCGCGGGTTCCTGCTGGGAGCCCCCCTGGCCGTCCGTCTAGGTGTCGGCTTTGTGCCCCTACGCAAGCAGGGCAAACTGCCGCCGCCCGTCGAACGAGTCGACTACGAACTCGAATACGGCCACGCCGCCATCGAACTACGGCACGGCACCCTACACCCAGGCGCCCGCGTCCTCCTCGTCGACGACGTACTAGCCACCGGCGGCACCGCCCTGGCAGCCGCCGAACTGGTCGAACGCAGCGGGGGAGTGGTGGCCGCCCTGACCTTCCTCATGGAGCTGGGCGGCCTGGGCGGGCGGGAAAAACTTGCCGGGCGTACCGTCGAAACCCTGCTGCGAGTCGAAGAAAGCGCCTGAGCCTCCACACCCGCCCGGCGATGCGTAGACTCCCTTCCCATGGCAGACGACGTGACGCGAGACGGGGTCACAACCGTGCCCCCGCCATCGGGTACCACCCTGCCCCCGGACACGTCAGCCGCACCAACAGCGCCCGCTTCCCTACCGTCGCCTCCTGGCCAGCAGCCCCTCAAATCGCCCGGCCAAGATGGTAGCCAGCCAGGCCTAGGCGGAAACCTACCTGCGGCATCGGCGCACGCCCACCCGCCGACAACGCCTACCCGCGTGCTGGGCTGGCTGGGGCTGACAGGGCGCGCATCATCGGGCGTCCCCTCCGGCCTGGAACCGGTACTGCAGGCGGTACGGCAAGCCCACCCCAAGTCCGATCTGGCCCTCATCGAGCGGGCTTACACGGTGGCAGAAAAAGCCCACCGCGGCCAGTACCGCAAAAGCGGCGACCCCTACATCACCCACCCGGTGGCAGTCGCCACCATCCTGGCCGATCTAGGTTTCGAAGGCACCACCATCGCTGCCGCCCTCCTGCACGACACCGTCGAAGACACCGACTACAGCCTTGACCAGTTGCGGGAAGATTTCGGCAGCGATGTCGCCCTCATGGTGGACGGGGTCACCAAACTTGACAAAGTCCAGTACGGGGACGCCGCCCAAGCCGAAACAGTGCGCAAAATGGTGGTGGCTATGGCCAAAGACATCCGCGTACTCGTCATCAAACTGGCCGACCGCCTCCACAACGCCCGCACCTGGAAGTACGTTTCGCCAGCCTCGGCCCAGCGCAAGGCCCGCGAAACCCTAGAAATCTACGCCCCTCTCGCCCACCGCCTGGGCATGAACACCATCAAATGGGAACTGGAAGACCTCAGCTTCCAAAGCCTCTACCCCAAGGTGTATGAAGAAATCGTCCACCTGGTTGCCGAACGGGCCCCCGCCCGCGAAGAACACCTGGCTGTAGTCCGCGAACAGATAGTGGCCGACCTCAAAGCCGCAAAAATCAAGGCCACCGTCACCGGCCGCCCCAAGCATTACTACTCCATCTACCAGAAGATGATCGTGCGCGGCCTGGACTTCGCCGACATCTACGACCTGGTAGGCACCCGCGTACTCGTTGACACTGTCCGCGACTGTTACGCCGTACTTGGCGCCATGCATTCCCGCTGGAACCCCCTCCCGGGGCGGTTCAAGGACTACATTGCCATGCCCAAGTTCAACATGTACCAGTCCCTCCACACCACCGTGGTAGGGCCGGGCGGCAAACCGGTCGAAATCCAAATCCGCACCCACGACATGCACCGGCGGGCCGAATACGGTGTGGCCGCCCACTGGAAATACAAAGAAACCGCCAGGTCAGGCCGCAGTGGAAGCGGGTCAGGCGGCGACAACGCAGATACCCCCGTCGACCCGCGCACCAACGACATGGCCTGGCTGCGGCAACTCGTGGACTGGCAGCGCGAAACCGACGATTCCAGCGAGTTCCTCGACTCCCTGCGCTACGAAATCGGCGGCCAAGAAGTCTACGTGTTCACCCCCAAAGGCAAGGTTGTCGCCCTGCCAGCCGGGGCTACCCCCGTGGACTTCGCCTACAGCATCCACACTGAGGTAGGCCACCGCACTGTAGGCGCCCGTGTCAACGGCCGCCTAGTACCCCTCAACTCCCGCCTGTCCAACGGTGACAGCGTGGACATTCTCACCTCCAAGGCGCAAGGTGCTGGTCCCAGCCAAGACTGGATGACCTTTGTGGTCTCTGGGCGGGCTCGCAACAAGATCCGCCAATGGTTCACCAAAGAACGCCGCGAAGAAGCCATCGACGCAGGCCGTGACGCCATCGCCAAGGCCATGCGCCGCCAAAACCTGCCCATCCAACGCCTACTCTCCCACGAAGCCTTCGTAGGTTTGGCCGCAGAAATGCGTTACCCGGATGTGTCCGCCCTTTACGCTGCCGTCGGCGAAGGCCACGTTTCCGCACCTCACGTAGTCTCCCAACTGGTCAAATCCCTGGGCGGCGAAGAAGGCACCGAAGAAGACACTGCCGAAGCTGCCATCCCCGGCGTCCCCACTACTCCCCGCCGCATCCGCAGCGGGGATCCCGGCGTTGTGGTCAAAGGGGTGGGGGACATTTGGGTCAAACTTGCCAAATGCTGCACACCCGTGCCCGGCGACGACATCATCGGCTTCATCACCCGCGGCCAAGGCGTGTCTGTCCACCGTGCCGACTGCGCCAACGTTGAACCCCTACGCAGCCAGCCGGAACGCATCGTTGACGTGGCCTGGGCTGGCGGCACCGCCTCCATGTTCCTGGTGCAGATCATGGTCGAAGCCCTCGACCGGTCTGGCCTGTTGTCCGACATCACCCGTGTGCTGTCTGACAACCACGTCAACATCCTGTCGGCCACCGTATCCACCAACCCCGACCGGATCGCTATGGGCCGTTACGTCTTCGAAATGGCCGACCCCGCCCACCTGTCCACCGTCCTGTCAGCTGTGCGTAAAGTTGATGGGGTATTCGATGTTTACAGGGTGACCGGCGCTAAAGCCTCGAAAATGAATCCGTGACGGCTGCTGTCGTGACAGATGGTGGCGTTGCTGTTGTGGTGGCTGCAAGCGCCTGGGCGGCTTGACGGAAGGCCAGGCGGGCGCGGTTCCGCCCCTGTACCCGATGACGGCATTCCATACGGAAGGCCGCCATGTCTAGGCTGATACCTGTGGCAGCCACCAGGCGAACCATAGCCTCAACCGCTGCGTCAATGTCCTGCGAGATGGCACAGTCAGCGCAGGTTCGCAGGGGGGAGGTGACGGGGATGCCGCCAAGGATGATGGTGTCCGGGTGCAGGCCAACCGCCCCGCGAACTTCCGCCGCCCCCCACACTTCTGGCCGATGGGTTCCGTGCGGGTGAACCAGGTGGACAAGGGCTGGGGGAGGGCCGCCCGCGTAGACCCACACGGCGCTAGGCCCGGCAATGACGGCAGACCCGGCCACGTAGTCAGCGAGGGCTTGGGCTCGCAGGGCCGGGGTGATGGTGCGGTGGGCGCTGGTGGCCACATTGTCTACCAGCGGGATGATGGCTTGGTGACGGATCAGGTCATTCCAGGCGACGGTGCCGCCTACGGCGTCGGGGCGGATGAGCAGGGGTGGCGCCTGCGAGGGTGGGGGAGCCAGCAGGGTGCTGAGTTGGGGTGCCGGGCTGTTGGGGTGGGATGTGTTGGCCGCCATACGGGCCAAAGGTAGCCGGACACAGCACAAGGGCGCAGAGGTCTGTGGATACCCCCGCGCCCTTGTGGATAACTCTGTGGATGATGAGTGAGGTTGGGCCTGAACGGCTCAACCCAACCAACCCCAACCAGTGTCAGCCGCGAGACTCTTCGGCAGCCTTGACCACCTGCTCCAGCCAACCCTTGCGGGCAGTGATGGAGGCTTCGATTTCGGCAACCTTCTTAGTGTTTCCGGCCTTCTTGGCGGCAGCCAAGTCGACTTCGAGGGCGTCGATCGCCTTCTCCAACTGGGCGGCAGCTCCTTCAGCGCGGGCGCGGGTCTCCGGGTTAGTGCGAACCCATTTGGCCTGTTCGGCGTCGCGGACGGCAGTTTCAACGGCCCGCATCCGGCCTTCGACCCGCTGGACGTCACCACGCGGCACCTTGCCGATCTTCTCCCACTTGTCTTGCACAGTACGCAGAGAAGCCTTGGCGGCGGCCAAGTCTTTGACAGGAAGGATCGCTTCAGCCTCAGTCAGCAGGGCTTCCTTGGCGGCCAGGTTTTCCCCGTATTCGGCGTCGATGACGGCGTTTTGGGCGTCACGGGCAGCGAAGAAGGCATCCTGGGCGGCACGGAACTTGGCCCAGAGGGCGTCGTCATCCTTGCGGTTGGCCCGGCCTGCCGCCTTCCAGCGGTTCATCAGGTCACGGTAGGCCGACGTAGTGGCGCCCCACTCGGTTGAGGCGGACAACTTCTCTGCCTCAGCGACCAGAGCCTCCTTGGCAGACTTGGCGGCCGTGTTGCTGGCCTCCAACTCGGAGAAGTAGTGGCGGCGGCCACGGTCGAAGGTGGTGCGGGCGGCGCTAAAGCGTTTCCACAGGTCATCTTCGACGGAACGGTCGATGCGGGGGCCGTTGCGCTGAGCATTTTTCCAGGCGTCAAGCAACTGGCGGATTTCTTCGCCTGAAGTACGCCACTGGATTTTTGCCGGGTCGCCATTGGCGATGGTTTCAGCCTTTTCGACGATGGCAGTGCGTTCGACAGTGGCAACCGTCTTGGCTTCGGCCCGGGCCTTTTCCAGTTCAGCCCGCTTGGCGGCGGCCTGGTCGGCCAGGTCGGTCACCTTAGCGCGCAGGGCGTCCAAGTCGCCGACGGCAGCCGGTTCAGCCGTTTCCGCTTTGAGGCGGGACAAGGTTTTGTCGATCTCGCCGATGGCCAGGTCGGTGGCGTCCAGGCGGGCAGCAAAGAGCGAGACCTTGGCATCCAAGTCCAGGTAGCGGCGGACATACAGGCTCATGGCGGCTGACGGCGTGGCTGCGCCGGGAACCTGGCCAACCTCACGCTCACCGGCAGCCTCAATGACGTAAACCTTGCCTTCGTCGTCCACGCGGCCATGCTTTTCAGCGGCAGCAACGGCAGCCGGATCCACGGTGGGAGGCGGGACGTGGGCAGCAGACGGGGTTGCGGGTCGGGGCCGGGGTGCGGGCGACGGGCGGGGGCCAGCCTTCTTGGGCTTGGCAGGAGCCGCTGCTACCGGTTTGGCTGCGGGGGAGGCCTTGTCGGCGGCAGCCTTGTCAACGGTGGGGGCTTCTTCGGCAGTGTCGTCGTCGGCCACGGGAGCGTTGTCCGTGACCGGTTCGCTGTCTGCGTCAAGTTCAGCGGCAGGAGCCTCAGCGACGACGGGCGTCTCGCCAGCAGCAGGTTCAGTGACAGTCTCGTCAACGACGGCTACCTCAGTGGCAGCCTCCTCGACGGGGGTGTCATCGTCGGCAACAGGGGCGTTGTCGGTGACGGGTTCACTGTCTGCGTCCGGCTCAACAACGGGCTCCTCAACAACCGGCGCCTTGGCAGCAGGTGCCGGTGTGGCAGCCTCTTCGACGGCGGAGGTTTCCTCGACCTGTGCGGCCTCGGTGGCCGGGGTGGTTGCGTCGCTCACTGAACTTCAACTCCTTCAATAACGACTTGGGTGGCGGGGGAGCCGTCAGAGGCGCCACCTTCCACACCATCGTTGGCGATGGACTGGACAACATCCAGCCCGGACGTGATCCGGCCAAAGACGGTGTAGCCACCGGCCTGGTCAGACGGGATGGTGGAATCCTCGTAGACGAGGAAGAACTGAGACCCCATGGAGTAGGCGTTGCCGCCCACCCGGGCCATAGCCAGGGTACCTGCCGGGTAGACGTCGTCGGCGGGGGCGTTTTCGATGGGGCCGAAATTCCAGCCGGGGCCGCCCATGCCGGTGCCTTCTGGGTCGCCGCATTGGAGCACAAAAATGCCTGACGTGACTAGGCGGTGGCAGGAGGTATTGGTGAAGAATCCGTCACGGGCCAGGGCAATAAAGTTGGCGACAGCCTGCGGGGCGGCAGCGCCATCAAGTTCCATAACAATGTCCCCTGCTGATGTGGTCATCGTGGCCGTCCAGGTGCGGCCCTCAGCGATGGCCGGGTCGGGCACATCGCCCTCATTCTGGCCGGTGCTGTCGTCAGGGGCGGTGTCGTCAAAGTAAGGGGATTCGGTTGCCGTGGGGTCGTCAGCCGCATCCAGTGATCCGTCGTTGTTCCCCGTCAGCGCAGCAATGGCGACACCCGCACCCACCAGGGCGAGCACGCACACACCCGCGACAATGCGGTAGATGCGTTGCTTGTGTTTGCGGGCGGCCTGGCGGGCCTCCCACTTGGCCTGCTGCTTGGCAGCGCGCGCGCGCTGTTGCTGCTTGGTCGACGACACCGTTGCTCCACTTCGTAAATCTCAGGGCAGGACAAAATACTCCCGCAGTCTACGCAGAATGTGCCGCTCCGGGTACGTTTGGCCTGTGCAGGTTCATATTCTTGTCGCGCCCG
>JAITCK010000081.1 GCA_031283115.1 Cellulomonadaceae bacterium
CCCGCCCACGACGACGCCCACATCGGTTTTGTCACTGCCGTTGACCGTGGCCGTTACACGGTACTGCTAGACGAAAACGGCATCAACGAACGGCCTGTCATCACGATGAAGGCCCGAGAACTTGGCCGTGACCGCGTGGTTTGCGGCGACCGGGTTGCTGTTGTCGGCGATGTCAGCGGCGCCAAAGATACTCTGGCCCGCATCGTCCGCATCGAAGAGCGCCGGTCTGTGCTGCGGCGCACCGCCGACGACACCGACCCTTACGAACGCATCGTTGTCGCCAACGCCGACCAGTTGGTCATCGTTGTCGCCCTCGCCGACCCGCCCCCCCGCACCGGCATGATCGACCGGGCTGTTGTCGCCGCCTACGACGCCGGCATGGACGTACTGCTCTGCCTCACCAAAGCCGACCTGGGGTCTGCCGATGATCTGCGCGCCCTCTACGAGCCTGTCGGCGTCAATGTGGTTGTCACGTCCATGTTTGACGCTGAGACGGTCACAGCCGTCAAAACGCATCTCACCGGCCGGGTGTCCGTGTTCTTTGGCCATTCCGGGGTGGGGAAATCGACCCTGGTCAACGCCCTTGTGCCTGATGCCAAACGGGCTGTCGGGCATGTCAACGATGTCACCGGCAGGGGCCGTCACACGTCCACTTCTGCCGTCGCCCTGCGCCTGCCCGGCAATGACGGCTGGGTGATCGACACCCCCGGCGTGCGGTCGCTGGGTTTAGCCCACGTCAACATCGACCATGTGCTCGCCGCCTTCGACGATCTCGCCGCCGTCGCCGACGACTGTCCGCGCGGCTGCACCCACCTGGCTACCGCCCCCGATTGCGCCCTCGACAGTTGGCTGGCCGACGCCCCCGATGAGCTCACTCGTGCGACACGCGAGACCCGACTGACCTCTTTGCGCAGGCTCTTAGCGTCCCGTGCCGATACCGTGTAACCGTGAGCGACACAGGCAAGCAGACCCCGGCCAACAGGTACAGTGACGATCTGCGGCTCGCCCACGTCATCGCCGACCAGGTAGACGCCATGACGATGGCCCGGTTCCGCGCCCTTGACCTGCACGTCGACACTAAACCCGACCACACGCCTGTCTCTGACGCCGACCGGGCTGCCGAAGAGTTCATCCGCGCCCAACTGGCCCGGGCCCGCACCCGCGACTCCATCGTCGGCGAAGAATACGGTGTTTCCGCAGGTGGAGCCCGACGCTGGATTATCGACCCTATCGACGGGACAAAAAACTTTGTGCGCGGCGTGCCCGTGTGGGCCACCCTCATCGCCCTCGCCGACACGGTCACCTACGACGACGGCAGCCAAGGCGACGAGATCGTTGTCGGGCTAGTCTCTGCACCAGCCCTGGGACGGCGCTGGTGGGCGGCCCAAGGGTCTGGCGCGTGGACGGGCCGGTCCCTGTCTTCTGCCACACAGATTCACGTGTCCGGCGTGACCACCCTCGAAGACGCCTCCTTCTCCTATTCCTCCCTGTCAGGTTGGGAAAAATACGGTAAGGCCCAAGGCTTCTGGCAGCTCACCCGCCGCTGCTACCGGACCCGCGCCTACGGCGACTTCTGGTCGTACATGCTCCTCGCCGAAGGCGCCGTCGACATCGCCGCCGAACCGGAACTCGAACTGTATGACATGGCTGCCCTTGTCCCCATCGTCACCGAAGCCGGAGGCCGCTTCACCTCTATCGACGGCCAGCCCGGCCCTTGGGGAACCAACGCTGTTGCTACCAACAGCGCCCTCCACGACGAAGTTCTTGTCTACCTGGGCTAGACGCGCGGAATGCTGGGGATCTCTTCGGGGGCATACCAGAGCAGGTCGGCATCGGCGAAGTCGCCTGCGACCTCGACTTCATCCACATGCACGGCGGCCACCTGGGCGTCGGAGATGCCTTGCGTCACTGTGACAGCAGACAGGGCGTCAGTATCGCTGGTTGACGGCTGGCCAACGCCGTCCGGCACATCCAGACTGATCACCACCCGCAAGGCCGGGGTGGTTGTGCCTGCCCTGCTGGTGACAAGGGCTGCGGAAGTGTCGGCAGCCTCACAAAAGGCCTGCCATTCTAGGCTTTCATCGTCCTCATCAGGCAAGGCATCCCGAAGGTCGGGGGTGACGGCGTGGGCGCTGCGGCCTGCCGGGAGGGTCCATCGGGCACCCTTGGCGGTGACGGTGGCAGCGTCAAGGTCATCAAAAGTTGCGGGGACGTAGAGGCGCGTTGTCTGCGGCATGGTTCAAGTGTGCCGCACCGGCGGCCTTTGTGGCGGCATCCTGCCTGCTGACCGCGCCGAGTGTCCAGCATGTGAACGCCCTTTCCTGTGCGGAGGCAAAGTGTGCTTTGATTCATCTCCCCACCACGGCTGACCCAGCCTTCCCTGGCCCGCCCGGCCAGCCGTCACCCCTGACGTGAAAGCAAAGGTGCCTTCCATGACTACTGTCCTCACCGACCATGCCACCGTCGACCATGCCACCGTCGACGACGCCGCTGACCTTGTCGGCGCCAGCCCTGCCGACGCCAATCTTGTTGCCAGCGCCGAGCAGGAGGGTGCCTTGCCGCCCGTCCGTGTGGCTGCCGTACCGCATATGGCAGCCCACCCATGCTCCCGCCGTCACCGCAGCGGGCTGCGGGCAGGGCAGCGGTCAAACCAATGCCTCAGCCATCAAGGCATCACCCGAATCTACTTGGGTAGCGACATCACCGATTTTGATGAAGACACCCTGGGCGCCCTCGACGGCCTGCGAGAAGCCCGGATGGTACGCGACCCACACACGGAGACGGCAGGTGATGAGCCCTGCGACCCGGCTCCCCTGTGTTGCACGGTAGTGCGCGCCACCGTCGAAGTCTTGGCCGGAACCCGCCCTAGTTGGCATCTGGCCCGATGGGTGACCCCACGCATCCTCGACCAGTTGTGCACCCGGGCAGCCCTGCTCGCCGCCCATCGTGAAGCAGCAGGCCCGACACCAGCAGGCAGGTTGGCAACAGCAGGCCCGACGGTGGGCGTTGCCACGGCGGCAGACCTGCAAGCCCGCAGTGGCCTGCGTCCCGTGGCCGTGCGTCGCGTCCGCGTAGACCGGCACAACAACAGCGCCGAAGCCACCGTCATCATCAACGACCACGGTCGCGTGCGGGCTGCTGCCCTCCGTTTGGAGGCCCACCGCAAAACCTGGCGGGTCACCGCCCTGGAACTCGGTTAGCGCCCCGGCCCCTTTCAACGCAGAGAAACCGCCCCCACTGCCTGGGCAGGTGAGGGCGGTTTCTCTAGCGCGCGGGGGCAAACGAAGCGGGTTTAGGCTTCGTTTTTACCGTGGCACATCTTGTACTTTTTGCCGGAACCGCAGGGGCAGGGGGCGTTGGGCTTGGCACCGGGGAAGGTTTGGCCGTCCTTGTGGGAGGCCTGGGCCTCGTTGTGCAAGGTGCGGCGGGCCTTCTGGGCGCTGGCTGCCGGGTCTGCGTCAGACAGGCCAGCCCCTTCGGATTCGCTGGGGCCAGAGAAGGACAAGGGCACCTGGCGGCGAGGCTCGTCCAGGCCAGCGCCGGTGAGCACAGGGGCTGCCTTCTTTTCGGGGTGGTCAGCCGGGGCCGTTTCAACGGCAGGAGCCTCAACAGGTTGGGTGGTTTCGATGGCCGCAGCCTCCGGCTGCTGTTCAGCCGCAGGAGCCGCAGAAACTTCCGCTTCGGCCTGTTTGACCTGGACTTCCAGGTTGTAGAGGAAGCCGACGGATTCTTCCTTGATGGCGTCCATCATGGCGGTGAAGAGGTCGTAGCCTTCGTGCTGGTATTCGACCAGGGGGTCACGCTGGGCCATGGCACGCAGGCCGATGCCCTCTTTGAGGTAGTCCATCTCGTAGAGGTGTTCGCGCCATTTGCGGTCGAGCACCGAGAGCACCACGCGACGTTCCAATTGGCGCATCCCATCGGGCGTGAGCAGTTCTTCACGCTTGGTATAAGCCTCGTCGGCGTCAGCCATGACGGCAGCCTTGACATCGTCTGCGGTGACACGATCCATGCCGCCCGCCTCATTGAGGACATCATCAGCGGAAATGGAGACGGGGTAAACGGATTTCAGGGC
>JAITCK010000068.1 GCA_031283115.1 Cellulomonadaceae bacterium
TGCCCGCCAGGTGCCGCGTGGGCTGGTGGTGGTGATGAGTGGCCTAGACTCTTGTCCGGTTTTTCGAATCGTGCCGGGAAGGCTTATGTCTATGTCTGTTGTCAGTCCATTGGATGTGGTGGCGCTTGACGCTGCCGTCGCCCAGGCCGTAGCCGACATTGCGGCTGCCACCAACCTGGACGCCCTCAAAGTGGCCCGGATCGCCCACACCGGCGACAAGTCGCCCTTAGCCCTAGCCAACCGGGAGATCGGCGGACTAGCCCCCGCCGACAAGGCTGCCGCCGGCAAAAACCTTGGCCCCCGCCGCGGCGCCATCGCCAAAGCCCTAGCCGCCCGGCAAGTCGAGTTGGAGGCTGAGCGGGACGCCCGCGTGCTCGTTGAGGAAGCCGTTGACGTCACCCTGCCCGTCAGCCGCAGGGCAGCAGGTGCCCGCCACCCCATCGAAGCCATCCAAGAACACATCGCCGACTTTTTTGTTGGCATGGGCTGGGAGATAGCCGAAGGCCCCGAACTGGAAGCCGAATGGTTCAACTTTGACGCCCTCAACTTCGGCCCCGACCATCCCGCCCGCCAAATGCAAGACACCTTCTATGTGGACGGCGGTCGCAACCTTGTGTTACGCACCCACACGTCGCCCGTCCAAGCCCGATCCCTCATCGAGCGCGGCGTGCCCCTCTACATTGCGGTGCCCGGCAAAGTGTTCCGCACGGACGCCCTGGACGCCACCCACACGCCCGTCTTCCACCAGGTAGAAGGCCTGGCCATTGACAAGGGCTTGACCATGGCCAACCTGGTGGGCACCCTGGACGCCTTCGCCCGGGCCATGTTCGGGCCGGACGCCAAAACCCGGCTGCGGCCCTCCTTTTTCCCCTTCACGGAACCATCCGCCGAAATGGACTTGTGGTTCCCGCAAAAGAAGGGCGGCCCCGGCTGGATTGAGTGGGGCGGCTGCGGCATGGTTCACCCCAACGTGCTCCGCGCCGCAGGCGTAGACCCGGAAGAATATCAGGGCTTCGCCTTCGGTATGGGTATTGAGCGCACGCTCATGCTCCGCCACTCGATTGCCGACATGCACGACATTGTGGAGGGCGACGTCCGCTTCTCCACCCAGTTTGGAATGGAGCTCTGACGGCTATGCCTCTCGTTGTTACTGACTGGCTCGCCGACCACGTCGAGTTACCCGCCAACTTGACCACCGAAGCCCTGGCAGAAGCCCTGGTTCGCGTGGGCCTGGAAGAAGAAACCATCCACCCGGCCGCCGTCACCGGCAACCTGGTGGTAGGTCGCGTCCTGTCTGCCCTCAAAGAACCACAGAAGAACGGCAAAACCATCAACTGGTGCCGCGTCGACGTCGGACCTGCCCATAACGACCCTGCCGGGCCGGATGCGGAAGGTGTCGACCAGCCTGCCGGTCGAGGCATCATCTGTGGCGCCCACAACTTCGAGGCAGGCGACCTAGTGGTGGTCGCTCTGCCCGGCACCGTGCTGCCGGGCCCCTTCCCCATCGCCGCCCGTAAAACCTACGGCCACGTCTCTGACGGCATGATCTGCTCGACGGCGGAACTGGGCCTGGGGGACGACGGATCCCACGGCATCATCGTGCTAGGCCGTGACCTGCCCGCCGACGGCGCGAATCCGGGCGATTCCGCCATCGACCTGCTGGGCCTGGGCGACGAAGTCTTAGAAATCAACGTCACCCCCGACCGGGGCTACGCCTTTAGTTACCGGGGTGTGGCCCGCGAATACGCCCTGTCTACGGGCGCGGCCTTCACCGACCGGGGTCTAGCCGCCTTGAACGCCCCCCTTCCGGCAGCCACCGCTGACGGGTTTGCCGTCGTTGTGGATGACAAGGCTCCTATTCACGGGCAGGCGGGCTGCGACCGTTTTGTCACCCGCATCGTCCGCGGCATCGACCCGACAGCGGCTACGCCCGCCTGGATGAAACGCCGCCTGGAAGGCTCGGGGATGCGGTCTATCTCCCTGGCTGTGGACGTCACCAACTATGTGATGCTCGACCTGGGCCAGCCCCTGCACGCCTACGACCTGGCCAAGCTGGCCGCCCCCATCGTGGTTCGTCGCGCCGCAGCAGGCGAACGCCTCACCACCTTGGACGATGTCGACCGTGCGCTCAACGTCGAAGACCTCCTCATCACCGACTCACCCGCCCCCGACGGTAAGGGCTCGCGCGTGCTGGGCCTGGCCGGAGTGATGGGTGGAGCATCATCCGAGGTCACCGCCGCGACAACGGACGTGCTGGTTGAAGCCGCCCACTTTGACCCCATCACCGTGGCCCGCACGGCCCGACGCCACAAACTGCCTTCCGAGGCAGCCAAACGTTTCGAGCGGGGCGTGGACCCCCTACTTCCTGCCGTCGCTGCAGCCCGCGTGGTCGACCTGCTTGTCGAATACGGCGGCGGCACAGCCGATGCTGCCGTGTCCGACCTGGACGCGACGACGGCCCCCGCCGCCATCACCTTGCCCCTGGACTTGCCGTCGCGCATCGTCGGCGTCGACTATTCGGCTGCCCAGGTGACGCAGGTGCTCGAGCAGATTGGCTGCACCGTGTCCGCCCCCTCCGCTGGGACGGTCACCGTTATCCCGCCCAGTTGGCGGCCCGACCTCACCGAAGCCGTCACCCTGGTCGAAGAAGTCGTCCGCATCGCCGGATATGACGCCATCCCCTCCGTTGTCCCTGCTGCCCCCGGCGGCAAGGGGCTGACGGCGGCCCAGCGGATTCGCCGGTCTGTCGCCCGCACCCTAGCCGAGGCTGGCCTAGTCGAAACCCTCAGCTACCCCTTTATCGGGGAGGCCGACCTGGACGCCCTGGGCCTGCCCGCCGATGACGTCCGCCGCCAGGCCGTCCGCCTGGCCAACCCTCTGGCCGACGACCGCCCCCTGATGCGGACAAACCTGCTGGTCACCCTCGTGGAGACAGCCAGAAGGAATGTTGCCCGCGGCCTGCCTGATGTGGCCGTCTCCGAGATGGGCCTGGTCACCACGCCTGGCGTCGACCAACCTGCGGCCCCTGCCTTGCCGGTGGCCCAACGGCCCTGCGACGCTGACCTGGCCGCCCTCCACGCCGCCGTTCCCGCTCAGCCTCGCCACGTCGCCGCCGTTATTGCTGGCCGCCTCGACGCTGCCGGATGGTGGGGGGGTGGCCGGGTAGCCGACTGGGCCGACGCCCTCAAACTGGCCAGCCTGGTAGCCGACCGGGCAGGCGTGCGTATCGCTGTCGAACCCGACACCACCACCATGCCCTGGCATCCGGGGCGTTGCGCCCGCCTGACCCTCCTTGATGGCCGTCCCGGCCAGCGGACCGTCATCGGCCAGGCCGGTGAACTCCACCCCAAAGTGGTCGAAGGATTGGGCCTGCCAGCCCGGACGGTCGCCTTCGAAGTCAACCTCAGCGCCCTCGAAGCCGCCGCCTCCGCTGCGCCAACCACGGCCAAGCCCGTGTCGGCCTTCCCTGCCGCTAAAGAAGACTTCGCCTTTGTCGTAGACGCTGATGTGTCCGCCGAAACAGTCCGCGCCGCCGTGGCTGCCGGAGCCGGAAAACTCCTCGAAGACGTCACCCTTTTCGACGTGTTCACCGGCGCCCAAGTGGGTGAGGGCAAAAAATCCTTGGCCTACTCGGTTCGCCTGCGCGGCGCCGACAAGACCCTGACCGCCGACGAAATCCGCGAAGCCCGCAACACCATCGTCAAACGGGCCGAAAAAGCCGGAGCCAGCCTCCGTGCCTGAGATGCCTGACGCTACGACGGTTCCGCCGGTTGGGCCTGCTGACCAGGCTGAGCCTGGCACTGCGGCCCTTCCGCCCACCCACACGGCCCTGGTCACCGGGGCCTCGCGGGGCATCGGGCGGGCCGTCGCCCTGGGCTTGGCCCAGGCAGGGGTCACGGTTGCCCTGGTCGCTACGGACGGGGTGCGGCTGGCCCGCTGTGCTGAGGAGATTCGCAGGGCAGGCGGCCAGGCTATTGCCCTGCCTGCCGACATCACCGACCAGGCCGACATCGACCGGGCCGTCGCCTTCGCCCAGCAGGCCTTTGTTGGTCAAGGTTTCGCGGGCATCGACCTGCTGGTCAACGCGGCAGGCATCATCGACGCCGAAGTCCCCCTGTGGGAGGCCGACCCGGACCAGTGGTGGCGAACCATGAACGTCAACGTGCGTGGCCCCTTCTTGTTGGCACGGGCCGTCGTGCCAGACATGATTGCCCGGGGCGGTGGCCGCATCGTTGACCTCAACTCTGGGTCTGGATCCCATGTGATGTCGGCGTCGTCGGCCTACAACGTCAGCAAAACGGCCCTGATGCGCCTGGGGGAACACCTGCACGTTGCAGGGTTTGACCAGGGGATCCGTGTTTTTGAGGTGGCCCCCGGCGTGGTCGCCACCGACATGACGGCCTCCATGCCCATGCATGAGGGTCGGACCGAATGGACTCCTGTCAACAAGACAGTGGACATGGTGACGGCTATTGCCAGCGGCACCCTTGACGCCTGCTCCGGCTGGTTCATCCGCGTCACCGACGACAGCCCCGCATCCCTGCTGGCCCTTACGGCCAGCGGCCAGGCGGCCATCAAGCGACGCCTGCGCGTGCTACCAGCCGGGGCCGATGACGCTTTAGCGGACACTCTTACCGGTCGCTGACGCTGGCAACACATGGCGCGCCGTGTACGCAGAATGGCCGGGGAGTGGTGGCGGGTTTTGAGCAGTTGCCACGCCCGAAAAATGGCGTGATTCTGCGGTTTGCGGCCTGTATGCCGGTGAATGGCACTGCTCATCTGCCGACACGGACGCGGCAAAGTAGCGGCAGCAGGCCAGCATTGACGACCCGGGCAGCGGAGCCGCCGCAGCCTCAAACGTCAGCGAGAACACCATGGAAAACATGTCATGCCGAGCCGTCACTGCAGCCACCCCCGCCGTCAGCCCGGGAGCGCGCCCGTCACTCTTGGGGGCACAGACAGGGTCGCGGTCAAAGACACAAGTAGGGTCACCGGCAGCATCGCCGTCGGGGCAGGGAAGTTCGGCGGGCGGAGGTGGCTCCGCTTGTGGCGGTTCGCGGCGTGGCGGGGGCCGTTGCACTGGCTCTTGCCAGGTCCCTAGCGCCTACCGCCCTTACACGCGCCGCGACCTTGACGGGGGTCGAGCCTTCGGGCCTAGTAGTTTCGGGGCCAGCGGTTTTGGTGGTGCTGGTTTCGGTGGGGCCGGGTTTGGTGGTGCTGGCGGACCGTGTGCAGGCGGTGCGGTGGCGTAGAGGCACGGCACATTGCTTGACTATGCAGAGGTATGTATAGTCATGCAGGTGGCTGATGACTACGCGCCGCAGGCGCACAGCAAACAGTATTCCGTAGCGGTAGCAGGCGCCTCCGGCTACGCCGGAGGCGAGTTCCTCCGCATCGCCGCCAGCCACCCCCACCTGCGTATCGGCGCCCTGACCGCTCACTCCAGCGCAGGCCAGCGGTTAGGAAGTATCCACCCCCACCTGCGGTCCCTAGCCGACCGCATCCTGGGCGACACCAGCGGCGACAACCTGGCCGGACACGACATCGTCGTGCTCGCCCTACCCCACGGGGCGTCCGGCGCCATTGCCGCTGGGCTGCCCGATGACGTGATCGTTCTCGACCTAGGTGCCGACCACCGCCTCGATGATGCGGCCGCCTGGCGGGCCTTCTACGGAACCGAGCACGTGGGCACTTGGCCTTATGGCCTGCCGGAGTTGATAACCGGCGCCGACTCCCGCCAGCGCGACACCCTGCCCGGCGTCCACCGCATCGCCGTGCCAGGCTGCAACGTCACCGCTGTCACGCTGGGTATTCAGCCTGGTATCGCGGCAGGCATTGCCGAACCTACTGACATTGTTGCCGTGCTGGCCAACGGGTATTCCGGTGCAGGCAAAGCCCTCAAACCTCACCTGCTTGCTTCTGAGGCACTTGGCGCGGCCAGCCCTTACGCGGTAGGCGGCAGCCACCGACATATCCCTGAAATCATCCAAAACCTCGGCGGAGTCAGCCCACACATCTCCCGCGACTCCATCAGTATCTCCTTTACGCCCACGCTGGTTCCCATGTCTCGGGGGATTCTCGCCACCACAACAGCCCGCCTAGCAGCCGACGTTGACCCTGCCCGTGCCGCTGCTACTGTGCGGGCCGTCTGGGAATCCGCTTACGCCGACGAGCCCTTCGTCCATGTTGTGCCGCAAGGCCAGTGGCCGTCCACGGCCATGACTTTGGGCTCCAACTCCGCCCTCGTTCAGGTGGCTGTCGATGTGGCTGCCCGCCGCATC
>JAITCK010000145.1 GCA_031283115.1 Cellulomonadaceae bacterium
CACGGCTTTTTGGGAGGTGGCGACGGCCTGCCTGGTAGACCGCCGCGCCCAACATGCGGCCTTCGGTGAGTTCAGTACCAAGTTTGCCCAGGCCACCACCCGCGCCCCCTTCCTTGAAAACCCGCAGATTGTTTCCGCCGAGGCGGGCTCTGTCGCCCTGCTGTCGCCCATGGACGACGACGGTTCCCCTGTAGACGTGTATGCGACGCCCCACAATGAAACCTCTACCGGCGCCATGATCACCCCCACCCGGGTGGCTCCTGCCGATACGGCGCTCACTCTCATCGACGCTACGTCGGGTGCTGGTGGTTTGCCGGTGGACATCAGCCAGACGGACGTCTACTACTTTTCCCCGCAAAAAGCCTTCGCTTCGGATGGTGGCCTGTGGATTGCTATCGCTTCCCCAGCCGCTATCGACCGGGCCGCCCGCATTGAGGGTGGCGCGCCGGGAAGCACACGGTGGGTTCCCGAGTTCCTCAGTTTCACCACGGCTCACGCCAACTCTGTCAAAGACCAGACTCTCAACACTCCGGCCGTGGCAACCCTCATCATGTTTGCTGAGCAGATCGACTGGATGCTGGCGGGCGGCGGCCTGGACTGGACGGTGGCCCGCAGCCAAGAATCAGCCGACATCCTCTACCAGTGGGCAGAATCCCGCCCCTGGTCCACACCTTTTGTCGCTGACCCTGCCCACCGCAGCACCGTCGTCGGAACTATCGACCTTGACGCTTCCATCGACGCAGCCCAGGTGGTGAAAACCTTGCGCGACAACGGCATCCTCGACGTGTTCCCTTACCGCAAGTTGGGCCGCAACCAACTGCGCATCGGTATGTTCCCCGCCATCGACCCTTCAGACATCCAAAAACTTACCCAAGCCATTGATTACACCATCGACAACATGTGATTTTCTGACGCACAAAGAAGCCCCCAACTCTTTCGAGTCGGGGGCTTCTTTATACCAGGGATCAACCCTTGACGGCTCCTGAGAGGCCATTGACGATGTGCTTCTCCATGGTGAGGAAGAAGACCAGCGCCGGGATGATAGCCAGTGACGTGAAGGCCATTTGGGCGGTGACATCGTTGCTGAACTGGGTGCTGAACATTTGCACGCCCAAGGGCAGGGTTTCACTGAAGAACCCGGTGGTTGGGCTGATGCCGAGCACAAACAGGGGCAGCAGGTAGGCGTTCCATGAGGCCACGAAGGCGAGCACACCCACGGTGATCATGCCGGGGCGAGCCAACGGCAACAAAATGCGGAAGAAGAAGGCTGTGCGGCCTGCGCCGTCGAGTTGCGCGGCTTCTTCCATTTCGTTGGGGATGGCTCGGATGAATGGCGTGAGGATCACCACTGTTGTGGGCATGGCGAAGGCTACCTGGGGGAGCACCAGACCGTACCAGTGACCAGCGAGGCCAAGGTTGATGAGGATGATCCAGGTGGGCAGGATGGCCATGGAGGCGGGGAACATCAGACCGGCAGCGAACATGGCGAAGAGGGCGCCGCTGCGCTTCATCTTGAATCGACCGATCGCGTAGGCGATGGACACGCCCAGCAGCACGACGAGTGCCGTGGTGGTGACGGCTACCAGCGTGGAGGTGACTACTTGTCCCCAGAACCTGTGGGCCAGGTTGCCCCACAGGATGCGGGAGTAGTTCATCCACACCCAGGGGTCGGGTAGACCGGCAGGGTTGGTGAGCAGTTGCGGGTTGCGCATGAATCCGCCGAGCACCACAAAGAGGACGGGGATGATGGCGGCACCTGCGGCGATGATGGCGACGATGTAGACGATGGGTTGTGTCCACGCGAAGGGGGTCTTGTTTTTGACCACTTCGATGTCGGCGCCGTGTGCGCTTTGTACTGTCATGGTTGTCATGTCAGGTCACCCTTCCAAGTCTCGGTTGAGGATGAACTTCTGGTAGAGCAGGGCGATGATCATCGTGAAGATGAACAACACAATACCGATGGCGGCACCGTAGCCGACGCGGCCTGCTGAACCTTGGGTGACCATGTAGGTGGCCATCGTGTGCATACCTACGGTGGTGAGGCGCCCGGGGGCTCCACCGAAGAGGATCCACACCATGTCGAACAACTGGAAGGATCCGATGAGGGACAGGAAGGCCCAGATGCGGATGGTGGGGCCGAGCAGGGGGATGGTGACCCTCCACTGGGTTTGCCACCAGCTGGCGCCGTCGATCATGGCTGCTTCGGAGAGTTCTTCGGGCACGGAGGCCAGGCCAGCCATGAAGAGGATGATGGCGAGGCCAACATACTTCCAGGTGAGCACAACGAACACGGTCCAGAAGGTGATGGAGCCGGGGCCGCCGGTTCCGGTGGTCCCTAGCCACAGTGTGCCTTGCAGGCTGTCGAGGCCGAGGCGGCCCAGCCAGGTGTCTACGGCACCGCCGGAGGTCAGGGCGATGGAGAAGATGAGGCCGGTGATGACTTCGGACAGGACGTAGGGCACGAAGATGAGCAGGCGGAAGAACTGACGGAAGCGCATCTTACGGTTGAGCAGCAGGGCGACACCGATAGCGAGGGGGCCTTGCAGCAGCAGGGAGAACACGGCGATGAGGATGTTGTTCCGCAGTGCGTCCCAGAAGAAGGGCTGTCCGAACTGGCGCTCGAAGGTGAAGATGCGGGCGAAGTTGTCGAATCCGATGAATTCGCGGAAGGGGGCAACCTGGATTCCGTCGAAGAACGACATCGCAAAGGCGAAGCCGATCGGGAGGAAGACGAAGGCAACGTACACGAGGATGGCAGGGCCGGTGAAGCCCAGAACTTCGAGTGGGCTGGCTAGGCCCGTGCTTCGCTTCTTGCGCGTGACAGGGGTTGACCCCCGCACGGAGCCTTCCGTGCGGGGGTCAACAACCGTGGCAGATGTCGTGGACATATACCTAAGGTACCTGAACTCAGCCAGCCGCGTTCTGCATAGCG
>JAITCK010000191.1 GCA_031283115.1 Cellulomonadaceae bacterium
AGTCGTTGCGGGCCCGCTTGGCCTGCTGGCGTAAAGCCCGCGCCCGCGCCTCACCGCGCAGGTGAGCCACCGACGAGGCTTTGACCTCACCGCTGTCTTGCATCCCGATCTGTGACAGCAGGCCGCTGAGCAAGGCCCGATGAATGGTGTCAGAGTCCCATTTCTGCTTCCACTCTTCACCTGTGGTTTTCAGTTCCGAAGACGATTTGAGGTCGAAACGGATGGTGACGCCGTCGGCCATCTGCCGGATTTGAGTGACCAAGTCCTGCCATTCGCGGATGCGCAGGAAGTTGAGGAACTCAGCCTTACACAGGCGGCGAAAAGCCGACGATGACAGGTTCTGCTGCTGGCTGCGGGCATACTCCCAGAGGTTGAGGTAGGTGCAGAAGTCCGATGTGGGGTCGGCGAAGCGGGCGTGCAACTGGTCGGCCTTGTCCCGCTGGTCTGACGGGCGCTCGCGGACGTCTTGAATGGTCAGAGCCGCCGCGATAATGGCCACGTCGCGGGCTACTCCTAGCGCCGCGCCTTCCACGAGCATCCGCGCCAAACGCGGGTCGATGGGCAGGTGGGCCAGTTGCCGCCCAATCCCGGTAAGCCGGGTGGTGGCGCCCATGTTGTCGATGGCGCCTAGTTCGCGGAGCAGCACTACGCCGTCGGTGACGGCTCGGGTGTCGGGGGGTTGGACAAAGGGGAAGCGGGCCACATCGTCGGGGGTGGAGGCGACACCCACGGACAGCATTTGCAGCAGCACGGAGGCCAGGGAGGTGCGCAGGATTTCCGGCTCAGTGAACTGAGGCCTTCCGTCGAAGTCGTCTTCCGAGTAGAGGCGGATGGCAATGCCGTCGGCTACGCGGCCACACCGCCCGGACCGCTGGTTAGCTGAGGCCTGGGAGATGGGTTCAATGGGGAGCCGCTGGACTTTGGTGGCCTTGGAGTACCGCGAAATTCTGGCTAAACCGGTGTCCACAACGTAGCGGATTCCAGGTACGGTCAAGGAGGTTTCCGCCACGTTGGTGGAGAGCACGATGCGCCGGGCCCGATGGGCGGCGAACACGCGATGCTGTTGGGCGGCTGACAGCCGGGAGTACAGGGGAAGTAACTCGACGTAACCGGGTGTTTTGGGGTCGCGGGCCTGTGCGCCCAAGTGACCTTGCAGGGCGTCTAGGGCATCGTGAATCTCTCGTTCGCCAGACAGGAAAACGAGAATATCGCCGGGTCCGGCAGCCATGAGTTCGTCGCAGGCAGCAACAAGGCCCGCGATGAGGTCTACCCCGTCAGTCTCGATGGGTTGCGGCCGGTAGCGGACTTCTACCGGGTAGGTGCGGCCAGATACTTCGATGACGGGCGCCTCATCGGATAGCACGTCCACGACATCGGGAGGTGCACCGCCCACCCTGGCCAGGTTGGACGGGCTGAAATGCTCAGCAAACCGCTGCGAGTCGATGGTGGCCGACGTGATGACAAGTTTGAGGTCGGGCCGTCGCGGCAGCAGGCGAGACAGGTAGCCCAACAGAAAGTCGATGTTGAGGGATCGTTCGTGGGCTTCGTCAATAATGATGGTGTCGTAGGCCAATAGGTCAGGGTCGCGTTGAATCTGCGCCAGCAAGATGCCGTCCGTCATCACCTTGACCAGTGTGCCTTCCGACGACGTGTCAGTGAACCGCACCTGGTAGCCGACAATCTCTCCCAGCGGAGTGCCTACCTCTTCGGCGATACGTTCAGCCACTGACCGGGCGGCAATACGCCGGGGCTGGGTGTGACCTATCTGCCCTGCCCTGCCCCGTCCCAGGGTCAGCAGAATCTTGGGCAACTGTGTTGTCTTACCTGAACCTGTTTCACCTGCGACGATAACCACTTGGTTGTCGTTGATGGCCCGCGCAATATCATGCCTGCGGGCACTGACCGGCAAGAGTTCCGGGTAGGTGATTGACGGCACGGCGACGGCAGCCCGGACGGCAGCCAGGCGGTCTAAATGGGCGCGCGACACCAGGCGGGGGCCAGCCTGCCCGCTGTGGCGGCGCCCCTGCCTGCGCGCTGCGCTTTTGTGCACGGGGCTTTTGCGCTCTGTGCGTCTACGTCCTTCACTCACGATGCACCATTGTCTCCCACTTCGGGCATCTCCACATCAGTGCAGGGGCCTGCAGATAACGGTTTGAGATCGTTATCGGCGTATTGTGGCGATGATCTAGCGCCAAAGCGGCGAATGAGAGTGAATAGTGTTTGCAGGTTTTTGACGGCGAAAGCTTAGGCGGATCTAACGTGGCAGTGACACGCAGGCGGTTAGTGTGGGGTGCGGTTGCAAGCCTGGCCATGCTGGGCCTAGTCGCCTCACCTGCCTCAGCATCTCCTGTCAGCGGCATTGACCCTGGCTCTGGCGCCAGCACAGATACCAGCGTCTCCCAGGTTGACCAGGGTAAACGATCTCTCGCCTCTCCCGCCCTCAACACCACTGGCCGTCGGACACCAGCCCAGGCCCCCGCCTCAGCGGTGACCGTCGGGAAGATTGGGGCACCAACGCGGGCTCTCCATGAAACCTTCAACCAAGTTTTTGCCCTGCTCAATCGTGTTGACAGCCGCATCAACGCCAGCGATGAACCCATCAGCGACGACGCCTATGAAGCCATCGTCGAACTTGGTGACGTGCTCAGCGCCTTCGTTGGCCAGAACATGGCCCTCTTTGCTGAAAACGAAGCCTTGGCAGCAACAATCCCCGTCGTTGAAGCCCCGACGACACCTCCCCCAGACGTCAGTGACCTGGATTTAGACGACATCGACAACAGCACTTATGACGCCATCGTCAACGGTTACGCCCGCGCCCCGGCGCCGGAAGAGACACCAGAACCCGACACCGAAGAACCCCCTGCCACTCCTGTTGTCCTTGATGACGTGGTGATTGCAGCCATGAAGGTTGCTATCGCCCTTGACCCTGCACAGGCCGAGTACACCACCATCGAGGTTGACCTTGGCCCTGATGCCCTGGCCGGACTGACAGACGGCAAGGCCATCGACCCGGCGGAACTTGACGCCTTACGGATGACCCTGCGCCAGGCTGTCAACCGCTGGGGGGCATCACTTGACGGTTACCGTAACGGCCTCATCCCCGACACTGCCCTGTGCGGCCTGCCTTTCATCAACGGCCACCGCCTGCGCTGCGACGCCGCCTACATGCTCAACGCCCTCAACAAGGACTTCCGTGACCAGTTCGGGCACGACATTCGCCTCACGGACTCCTACCGGAACATCCTTGACCAGGTGCGACTCATCGTTGCTAAGCCTTCCCTGGCGGCCTCGCCTGGCCTGTCCATGCACGGCTGGGGTTTAGCCATTGACTTGGGTGGAACCGTGCCGTCTGGGTCGAGCGCGGAATACATTTGGCTGCGCGTCAACGCCCCCAACTATGGCTGGGACAACCCGCCGTGGGCCCGCCCTGACGGCAGTAAGCCGGAACCCTGGCATTTCGAGTTTTATGCTGCAGACCCCATCCCTGCGCGGGCGCTCAGTGAACAAGAACTAGCCGCCTACCTGGCCCAACTAGGCTTGAAGATCCCCGTTTCCTGCGATGACGGTGCAGTCGTTGAGGCAGACCAGTGTATCCAGCCGCCTGCGCAAGAAAACAAGACTCCCGAGGCAGGCCCATCGGCCAGCCCCAGCCCGACTCCCGCACCTGCTACACCTAGCCCGTCGGTCACTCCCACCCCGTCTGCGCCGTCACCGTCTGTGTCACCTTCGCCGTCTACTCCAGTTACCCCGTCTGTGCCGCCGGTGGCCTCGCCGACGCCCAGCCCTTCGCCGTCGGGCAGTCAAGAATCGAGTTGGCCCAGTCCCAGCCCCTCACCGTCCTTTGTCGAGTCGATGACGACGGACGAGGGGTGACGGCTAGCGCCTGCTGAGGTGGTATCACGCGCACAGGGAATGACTATATTTGCATAGGAGTGCATACTTATACTTAGTTCCCTTGCTTTACCCCAACATTTTCGGGTCACCCCACAGGAGTCCACCATGAACCGCACCCGCGCACTTGTGTCCACCGTCGCAGCCATCACCGCTGCCCTGCTGGCCCTCACAGCCTGCACCGACGCCTCACAAAACCTCGGAGACAGCAACACCGACGCCCCCGCCACCGGCCTGACCAGCAAGCAAGGCGCCGACCTGTCCGCAGTCAGCCGGGTAGATGACATCGCTGCCCTCCTGCCCAGCAACATCGCCTCCGCTGGCAGGCTCGTTGTCGGCAACAACCCCGAATACGCGCCCATGGAGTTCCTCGCCACCGACGGCCAAACCCCCATCGGCGTCGACATCGACATGATGACGGCCATGGCCACAGTGCTCGGCCTTGACGTCGACATCCGCTCATCCAGTTTTGACCAGATCATCCCCTCAGTCGGGTCAGCCTTCGACATCGGCATGTCAGCCTTCACCATCACGGAAACCCGGATGCAAACCGTGACAATGATCAGCTACTTCAAAGCCGGATCCCAATACGCCGTCCAAACCGGAAACCCCTACAACATCGACCCCGCCAACCTCTGCGGCGTTATCGCAGGCGTACAAACCAACACCGTCCAGCACGAATCCTTCCTCGCCATGAACGACGGCGACTGCGCCGACAACCCCATCACCATCATGCCCTTCGACACCCAAGGCGCCGTGACCACCAACCTCATCGGTGGCCGCATCCAGGTCATGGACGCCGACTCACCCGTCAGCGCCTGGGCCGTGGAACTGTCCGACGGTCAGCTGGAAAAACTCGGCGACATCCGCAACGCCGCCCCCTACGGCATCGTCGTCTCCCAAGACGACACCCAACTGGCTGAAGCCCTCCGGGCAGCCCTCCAACACCTCATGGACAATGGCATCATGTCTGAAATCACCCAATACTGGGGTGTCGGTGACGCCGTCATTACCACGGCAGAAATCAACCCCACCCTAGGCTGACCCACATGACCGACCTCATCCCCGAGCGTATTCACGCGCGCCCCGTCCCCCGGCCAGGACGCATCGTAGGCGCCATTGTCGTGCTTGTTCTCGCGGCCATGGTGGTCAACGGGCTCATCACCAACCCCAACTACCGCTGGGACACGGTATGGCTCTACCTGCGTGACGTGACCGTCATCCGTGGCGTGGGCTGGACCCTCATACTCACCTTCGGATCCATGGCCATAGCCGCCATCATGGCCGTCACCCTGGCCATGATGCGTCGCAGCGACAACGCCATCATGCGGTGGGTGGCCTGGGCCTACATCTGCTTCTTCAGGGGCACACCCATCTACGTGCAACTGGTCTTTTGGGGCCTGCTGTCCGTGCTCTATCCCCAACTGTCCCTCGGCATCCCCTTTGGCCCCGAGTTCCTTGTGTTCACCACCCGCTACCTGGTGACCCCCTTCTGGGCGGCCCTGCTGGGACTGGCCTTCAACGAGGCCGCCTACCTGGCAGAAATCGTGCGAGCAGGCTTCTCCTCAGTAGACCCAGGCCAAGAAGAAGCAGCAAAAGCCCTGGGTATGGGGCCGCAAACCATTCTGCGCCGCATTGTGTTGCCCCAAGCCATGCGAGTCATCGTGCCCCCCATGGGCAACGAAACCATCTCCATGCTGAAAACCACCTCCCTGGTGCTGGCCGTGCCCTTCACCCTGGACCTCTTCTTCGCCACCAACGCCATTGGCGCCCGCACCTTCCAGCCGGTCCCCCTGCTGGTCATCGCCGCCCTCTGGTACCTGCTCATCACCTCGGTGCTCATGGTGGGCCAGCACTACCTGGAACGGTATTACGGACGCGGCTTCCAAGAATCCTCCAGCAAACGCCGACGGACCGGGATTTTCGGCAGAAACAGTGGCCGCCCCACACGAGGGCAAGCCGTCGCCGCCGCAGGCACAACAACCGACGACCCCTTTCTGGATGTGACACCATGAAAACACCTCACTGCTTTCACTCACTGCGTTCGACAAACTTGCGGGGATCCCGAAAATGACAATGAACGCCCCCACTGCTGACAGCCCCATGGTTCAACTTGAGGGGATTCACA
>JAITCK010000242.1 GCA_031283115.1 Cellulomonadaceae bacterium
TCTGCGTGAACTAGCCAGCATCAATGCCGCCCTTGGCACCGCAGAAGGCGCTGAGCGGGCCCAGCGTTACACCGACGCAGCAGACGCCATGCTCTACTCCCTCATCACCATCTACACCCCGCGCGCCCAAGGCGTCGCATCAGACGGGCTCATGCTCGAATCCGTCTACAACAAGCCCTACAAGATGGGCATCAACGAAGCCACACAATTTGGCGACTACTACTACATGGAGGCGCTCACCCGCAGCGCCCAGACCGACTGGAAGAGGTACTGGTAATGATTCTCGACACCTTCAAACTTGACGGAAAGGTTGCCGTTGTCACCGGCGGTTCGCGTGGCCTCGGCCAATCGGCTGCCCTGGCCTTGGCCGAAGCCGGAGCCGACATCGCCCTGCTCGACTATTCGCCCGCCACGGAAACCATCGAAAAGATTGCGGCCCTGGGCCGCCGCACCTACAGCACCCAAATCGACCTCATCGCCGCCAGCCCCGACCAGATCGAAGCCGCCATCGCAGGCGTCGTCGACGCTATGGGCAGGGTAGACATTCTGGTCAACAATGCTGGCATCATCCGCCGCACCCCCGTGGCCGAACACTCCGCCAAAGACTGGGATGACGTCATCGCTATCAACCAGAATGCCGTCTTCCACCTCTGCCAGTCCGCTGGCCGTCACATGATCGCCCAAGGGTCAGGCAAAATCATCAACATTGCCTCCATGCTGTCTTTCCAGGGTGGAATCACCGTGCCCGGTTACGCAGCCTCCAAACATGCCGTCGCCGGAATCACCAAGGCCCTGGCCAACGAATGGGCCTCCAAGGGCGTCAACATCAACGCCATTGCACCCGGCTACATGGCCACCGACAACACCGCCCAACTGCGGGCCGATGTCGAACGTGAAAAAGCCATTGTGGACCGTATCCCCGCCGCCCGCTGGGGCACCCCCGCCGACCTGGCCGGCCCCTTCGTCTTCCTGGCCTCGCCCGCCTCCGACTACCTCAACGGCGCCATCATCCCCGTCGATGGCGGCTGGCTGGTGCGCTAACCCCCTCGGCTGCCCGACGCCCGCCGCCAACGCGATCCGGGCATCCGCCGTCGTCCCGTAAACAACTTTTGATAAGGAACACAGCAATGACTGCAACACTTGACCAGCGTTACGCCACCAACCCCGACATGGTGCCCCTCATGGACACCGCCGAACTGCGCGACCGCTACCTGGTGGACGACCTCTTCGCCCCCGGCGAAATCCGTGCCACCTACACCCACCACGACCGCATCATCCTCGCGGGCATCGTCCCCGCCGCTGGCGAGTTGACCCTGCCCACCTACGACGAGTTGCGCACCGAGAACTTCCTCGACAACCGTGAGGCTGGCATCATCAACATTGGCGGTCACGGCACCATCACCGCCGACGGTCAGGTGTACGACATGCCTGCCGGTGCCGTCCTCTACATCGGCCGTGGCACCACAACCGTCACCTTCACGGGCGCTGAGGCGGCCTTCTACCTCTTCTCCGCCACTGCCCACACCAGCCACCCCACCGTGCGCGTACTGGCCGACGAAGGCAACGTCCTCGAACTTGGCGACATCACCACCTCCAACCGTCGCACCATCCGACAGATGATCGTCGGCGGCCAGGTGGACTCCTGCCAGGTGGTTATGGGTGTCACCACCCTGCACGAAGGCTCCATGTGGAACACCATGCCCGCCCACACCCACGACCGCCGCACCGAGTGCTACCTCTACTACGGCCTGAACGAAGACGCCCGCGTCATCCACCTCATGGGCGAGCCCGAGGAAACCCGGCACCTGGTGATGAAAAACCGCGAAGCCGTCATCTCCCCGTCCTGGTCCGTCCACTCCGGCGTCGGAACTGCCGCCTACACCTTTGTGTGGGCCATGGCCGGTGAAAACCAGGACTACACCGACATGGACGTGCTACCCGCAGCAGAACTCCAGTAGTCCACCCGATGCGCGGTGACACTGGTCACTGTCACCACTGAGCGGCGCTGCCACAAGCAAACCGCTGGTAACATTGGTGGTTGCCGTTTGATCGGCCGCGGATACAGAGCGCTCACAGGACTCGCCTGGGGGCACCGCGCAACGACACCTGAGAAGGAGAGCCACATGCCGCTCGCAACAGACGTAAAAAAGTCCATCATGGCCGAGTACGCCACCCACGAGGGTGACACCGGCTCGCCCGAGGTACAGGTCGCCCTGCTCACGCAGCGCATCAAAGACCTCACCGAACACCTCAAAGAGCACAAGCACGACCACCACTCCCGCCGTGGCCTGCTCCTCCTGGTCGGCCAGCGCCGCCGGATGCTCGGCTACCTGCAGAAGGTAGACATTGAGCGCTACCGCTCCCTCATCGAGCGCCTCGGCCTGCGTCGCTGACGCACCTTCGGTGCGACGAGCCTGCGTCGCTGACGCTCCTACGTCCCCAGCGCAAGCGGCCATGCTTGTGGCGCACCTGCGGTGCGACGAGCCTGCGTTGCTGATTCTGCGATACGGCGCCCGTCTACAGCACACAACGCGCCGATGACACAACCGTGACCAGCCCGGTTCCCTACTTGGGGGCCGGGCTGGTTTACTATTACGCGCGACATACACCAGACAGACACACAAAGGAGGGCACCCGTGGAGGGTCCCGAAATTCAGTTCGCAGAAGCAGTCATCGACAATGGCCGCTTCGGCACCCGCACCGTCCGCTTCGAGACAGGCCGTCTGGCCCGCCAGGCCGCCGGATCAGTCAGCGCCTACCTTGACGGCGAAACCATGCTCCTGTCCGCCACTACGGCCGGCAAGCACCCCAAAGACCAGTTCGACTTCTTCCCCCTGACCGTCGACGTTGAAGAGCGCATGTACGCTGCCGGACGCATCCCCGGCTCCTTCTTCCGTCGTGAAGGCCGCCCCTCAACCGAGGCAATCCTCGCCTGCCGTCTCATCGACCGCCCCCTGCGCCCCCTGTTCGTCAAGGGCCTACGCAACGAGGTACAGGTAGTCATCACCGTCCTGGCCATCCACCCGGACGACGCCTACGACGTGCTGGCCATCAACGCCGCCTCCCTGTCCACCCAGATTTCCGGCCTGCCCTTCTCCGGCCCTGTTGCCGGTGTCCGCATCGCCCTCATCGACGGCCAGTGGGTTGCCTTCCCCAAGTACAGTGACAAAGAG
>JAITCK010000243.1 GCA_031283115.1 Cellulomonadaceae bacterium
CGCCACCATCGACCCGGCCAACCCTCACCTGCGAGAACTCGCTAACGGCCTGCCCCTAGCCAACCTCACCGGCACGTTAGCGGCCCGGTATGGCGGGCAAAACCCGGCCCGAGGCTGGGCCCGTGCCAAAACAGGGTCGCTACCAGGCGTGACCGCCCTGACCGGAACCGTCATCACGTCACAAGACCGGATGCTGCTTTTTGCTGTCGTTGCCGACCAGGCCCCGCAAGGCGGCCAGTGGGGTGCCCGCGTCGCCCTCGACAACTTCATCGGCTCCCTGGCCGCGCTCGGTTCGTAAGGAGAGGTGAACGTCGATGAGTAGCGCCATGATCGCCTGGGATGATGCGGTCGCTCTTGCCTCCCGCATGGTTCCGCCAGGCCCGGCAGCCAGCCGCACCGAACTTGACGACCTGGTGGCTGGCCTGCGCCGGGCTGCAGCCGACGCGGTTCCGCACGTGCTGGCCACGACAGGCATGACACCTGCCGCCGCCATGCCCGACGGGTGGACGCTGTTCAGCCCCGTCTACGTGGTTGACCGTGTCCGATGGATTCGCGCTAACGCGCACGTCATGGAGGCGATGACGGGTGGCTTCGACACAGCCTTCGACGCAGCGCAGCAAGAACACCCCGACCGCATCCACCCTATGCCCCATTCGGCGCAAGTGGCCGGGGCAGTTGAAGTGGGTGCCCTATTAGCCCTGCTCAGCAAACGGGTGTTAGGCCAGTTCGACCCGTATGCGCCTGACGGTGGCCGCCTGCTGCTGGTGGCCCCCAACATTCTCGCCAGCGAACGCCTCATGGAAGTCAACCCTGCCGACTACCGCCTGTGGGTGTGCCTGCACGAGCAAACCCACGCCCTCCAGTTCGCGGCAGCCCCCTGGCTGGCCGACCATCTGCGCGGCAAAGTGACCGCCCTGACAGAATCTTTGGCGCGCGCCCAGTTTGACCGGGCCGCAGCCCCCACCTGGGATCGCCTGGTGGACGCGGCCACAACGGTAAAAAGTCTCATCGAATCGGTTGCTACTACTGACGGGCCGCCCCTCTTTGAACGGGTGATGACGGCGGAACAAAAGGAAGAACTCGCCAACATCACCGCCGTCATGGCTCTGCTGGAAGGCCATGCCGACGTTCACATGGACGCTGTAGGGCCGTCCGTTGTCCCCACGGTGGCGACCATCCGCCGCCGCTTCACTCAACGCCGCGAAGCACGCCCCCGCGTTGACGCCCTGCTGCGCCGCCTCATGGGCATGGACGCGAAACTCGCCCAATACCGTGACGGCGCCGCCTTTATCCGCGCCGTCGAAACTCAGGTGGGCCGCGACGGCCTCAACGCCATCTGGCAGTCCCCCGACACCCTCCCCACCGCTGCCGACATCGCCAACCCTGCCGCCTGGGTTGCCCGCATCCACGGGTGACAGGTCTCATGCCTGACGCCTTTTCCGCTGTCCGGCTTGCGGTACGACGTGGCCTAGCAGGCTTGGGGTTAACGTCGGACGATGTGATGCTGGTGGGCTGTTCCGGGGGGGCTGACTCGCTGGCTTTGGCGGCGGCTGCGGTGCGGGAAGCCCGGCAGGTGGGGAAGTCGACGCGGAATCCTGGGTTCGCGGTGCGGGTGGGGGCTGTTGTTGTTGACCACGGGATGCAAGACGGGTCGGCAGAGGTTGCCGAGGCCGCCGCTCAACACTGTCGTGACCTGGGGATTGATCCTGTTCTTGTGCGGCGGGTGACTGTCGCGGGTGGGGGAGAGGGCGATGCCCGCGACGCCAGATACGCGGCCCTGGACGAGGTTGCGCAGGAATTAGACGCCAAAGCCGTGCTGCTCGGGCACACCCTCGACGACCAGGCAGAACAAGTCATCCTCGGCCTAGCGCGCGGCAGCGGTGCCCGATCCTTGGCCGGAATCCCACCCACCCGCGGCATATACCTGCGCCCCCTACTAGGAATCACCCGGGCTCAAACAGAAGCAGCCTGCACGGAACTGAGCCTGCACCCCTGGGACGACCCCACCAACGCTGACATCGACGCGGGTGCACCCCTGCGCAACCAGATTCGCGGCCACATCATGCCCCTACTCAAAGACCTCCTTGGCCCCACCATCACCGCCAACCTCGCCCGCAGTGCCGACCTGCTCCGTGATGACGCCGACTACCTTGAATCTCAGGCTTACGGCCTGTTGAGTCGAGCCGTGACTGCCAGCCAGAGCAGCGAACCTCAAGGCCGGAGTGGGAGGTTTTGTGAGGAAACTCGAGGAGCGCAGCGAAGCGCAGCGACGAATGTTTCTGCTGTTTCTGCACAAAACCTCCCACGTAAGGCTGCCCAAGTTGTCCTTGACGTGACCGTCCTCAAAGAAGCGCATCAGGCGGTTCGCAGGCGGGCGCTACGGATGACGGCTATCGCTGTCGGCGCCCCGTCGGGCAGTATGACGTCCCGTCATGTGGCAGCGATTGACGCTTTAGTGACGACATACATCGGCCAAGAGCGAACGTTTCTGCCTTCTGGAGCCACAGTGCACCGGGAACATGGCACGATAGTCTTCGCATCGAACCCCCTGTGTAAGGAGTAACCGTGGACTTGTCGGACATTTCCGGCGACATTGAGAAGGTTTTGCTCACTGAAGAGCAGATCGGCTCTCGCCTTGATGAGATGGCACACGCTATCGACACCGACTATGCGGGCAAGAACCTGCTGGTGGTGGGTGTGTTGAAGGGTGCCGTCATGGTGATGGCGGATTTGACGCGCCGCCTGCACAGTGCGGTTGAGATCGAC